>LVBO01000676.1 GCA_001604435.1 Synergistales bacterium Syner_01 | reverse complement strand
GGAGAGTACAACTCGCTTGACCCTGAACTGCTGGAGGAGGCGCCCTTCGAACTGCGCGAACTTGGAATCGCCTTCAGCTCGATGGCAGAGACGGTGCGAAGCAAGACGAAGGAGTTGGAATTCCGCTCCTTCCACGATGAATTGACCGGCCTGTATAATCGCGCCTACTTCGAAGACGCGATGCGCCGTTTCTACTCCGGCCGATTCAACCCTGTAACCGTTGTGGTCTGCGACGTCAACGGCCTGAAAATGATCAATGACACTCTCGGACACAAAGCCGGTGACGACCTTATCGTCGCTGCGGCGAACGCGTTGGCGAATGCCGGCCGGAAAACGGATATCGTCGCCCGAATCGGAGGCGACGAGTTCGCGATGCTCCTTCCCGAATCCACCGAAGAAACGGCGGGAGTGGTACTCCGGCGTATTCGCTCGGAAATCGCCGAATACAAGCGCGGCGAAGACCCGCTTCCCCTGAACATAGCCTGCGGGGCTGCAACCACCTCGGGCCGGATACAGAATATCGAGGCTCTTTTCAGTGAGGCCGACAAGCGGATGTACGCATCCAAACAGCTGGAAAAACCGCACTCGAAGCGCGAGATCCTGGATTTTCTTTCTTCCAGGATACACGACATCCGGAAGGCGTCACACGACAGAAAGAGGCACATGTCGGCGTGCGCCGCGATCATGGAAGCGTTTGTCCGTGCGCAGCCGGACATTGCTCCCGAGAAAAAGGAGTTTCTCGTTCTCCTCGCGAAACATCACGACATCGGTTTTACCGAGATTCCGTCGGAGATTACGGAAAAACCGGGACCGTTGACGGACGAAGAGTACCTTCTCGTCCAGCGTCATCCGGAGACAGGAGCGCGTATCGCTTCGCTCTTTCCGGAACTGGCGGATCTGGCGGAACCCATCCGTCTCCACCACCGCTGGTGGAACGGAAAAGGGTACCCCGCGGGAGACGGAGGAGAAACGATCCCGCTCGAAAGCCGCCTTATGGGGATCGTCGACGCCTATGAAGCCATGACAGGAGACAAGATCTACAGAACGCCGCTCTCCCCGGAAGAAGCGCTGAAAGAGCTTCGCCGGTGCGCAGGGAGCCAGTTCGACCCCGTATGGACCGAACGGTTTATTACGTTCATTCGCGAGTATCGGAAGAGTGAACATATTCTTGCATAAGCGGCCGGCATCCGGAG
>LVBO01000251.1 GCA_001604435.1 Synergistales bacterium Syner_01 | reverse complement strand
GAGCGTAGTCCAGCCTTCCCACAGGGCAGGCCGGAGCGAGAGGATGTCCCGAAAGGGCGCAAACCGTGCGCGTGATGACCTGCGGCGGGGCGTCGTACCATCCCGAAGGGGGAAGGGCGCGGAGGATCTCGACGATGGCGGGAGCGGCGGCCTGCGAGCCCACAAGCTCCGGGTGCGCCTTCCCCGTTGGATTGCCCATCCAGACGACGACGGTGTTGCGCGGCGTATAGGCGGCGGTCCAAGCGTCGCGGTAGCCGTACGAAGTGCCTGTTTTAAAGGCGAACCACTCCCTCCCGTACTCTATCCGCTTGCCGTGCAGGGGGAGGAGCCGTCCTGTGTCTTTGAGGATATCGGCGACCAGAAAGGCCCCTCCCTCGGAGACCAGTCTTCTGTGGAACGGAGGTTCGCTCCGAAGAAAACGCGGCGAGCGGCGTATTCCCAGCGTCGCCAGCATGACGTACCCCTCCGCCATCTGGAGGACGCTCGTTTCGCACCCTCCAAGAATCAGCGAATCTCCGTAGTGGGCAGTGCTTTGCGTAAGGTTCAGAAAACCCGCGTTGCGGAGGAGGTCGATCACCATCTCGGGTCCCGCAGCCCGCAGCACCCTGACTGCCGGGACGTTGAGCGAGTCGGCGAGGGCCGTTCTGGCCGAAACCGGTCCTCTGTAGGTCATGTCGAAGTTTCGGGGGGCCTGTCCTGAGAAGGCGAGCGGCGTGTCCGCAAGGAGCGACGCGGGAGTGAGAATCCCCTTCTCGAAGGCTGCCAGATAGGCGAACGGTTTGAGCGCGGAACCCGGAGAGCGCGGGCGGCGGGCGCAGTCCACCCAGCTTCCGGCGATCCCTCTTCCGAGTCGTCCGTTGCCGACGTAGGCCAAAACATCACCCGAATCGTTGTCCATCACGACTCCGGCGGCTGTGATCTCCTCCGGCAGAGAGTCCAGGGCAGCGGCCAGCGTCCTTTCGAGAAGTGCCTGGAGCGTCGGGTCGAGCGTCGTTTCGAGAACCCCTCCTTCCCTTCGTTCACCGAGAGCGGCGAGGGCGAAATGAAACGCTTTCGACGGGAACGAACCCCGCGTATCGGGAATGCGCTCGGCTAAAGAGAGCCTATACTGCTCCTCCGTGATCTTCCCCCGTTCGGAGAGCGAGGCGAGTATGGCGTCGCGCCGCTTTCTTGCGGCCGCAGGATTCCGGTCGGGACGATAGAGGCTCGGTCCCTTGAGCATTCCCACCAGGAGCGCCGCCTCTCCGAGGGAGACTTCCTTCGCGCCCTTCGAGAAGTAGATTCTGGAGGCCGCTTCGACGCCCCGTATGTTGCCGCCGAACGGAGCGCGGTTCAGATAGAGTTCCAGAATCTCTTCTTTCGTGAGCATTTCTTCGAGCTTCTGCGCGACGGTGAATTCTATCAGCTTTGTCTTCAGCGTCCGCGGACGCGGAAAGGAGAGGCGGACAAGCTGGCTCGTGATCGTCGACGCTCCCGAAACCACTTTGCCCGTCACGACGTTCCGCCATGCCGCGCGAAGGAGCGCGGCGTAGTCGATCCCGGCGTGTTCCATGAAACGCCGGTCCTCAACCTCGACGGCGACGAACGGAAGCCATCGCCCCATCTGTTCGAGCGGCACTGGAACCGACCATTCGGATTCCGGAGAGAGAAACACGGAAAAGACCTCCCCCCTGCGGTCGAGGAGCACGGGGGAGGTCGGCCATTCAAGAACTTCTTGGATCGGAAAAGAGAGGGAAGCCTTCCAGAGAAGGCCCCCTCCTGCCGCGAGAAGCAGAGCGAACAGCGTCGCGCAGAGGGCGCGGCGGAGGGGGCGTTTCATGATCAGCGGATCTCCACGGTCCCCGGGGTTCCCACGGCCGAGATATCCGGCGCGTACATTCCCTCCGCCGCAAGGGGCGGCAGTGTGAAGGTCCCCCTGGAAACGGCGCGGATCACGTATTTGTACTCAACAGGTTTCGTCAAAAAGTCGACGAAGAGGATCAGACGATCATCGCGCAGTTCCGCCCGAATACCGCCCTGGTCCGGAGACGTCCCCTCGCCGGTGAGCCGGAGATTCTCGATCTCCATGCCGCCCGGCAGCATATCGACGACCACCAGGTCGCTCAACGCTGCGGAGGGCTTCATCGTAATCGTCGCCGTGATCCGGTCGCCTCTGGAAAGAGGCGCGCCTTCCGCAAGCGGCTTTCCGTCCCGTCCGGCCCACGTACGTTCGAGCGCGATTCCGTTGCTCGAAGGTTTCGGCGCCTTCATCGGCACGCCCGCCGACGTCCACGCGAAGTAAGCGGTTCCCTCGCCGTCGAGCGAGAGCGTCAGCGGTCCCTGGGGGACCTCCTTCAGATCGAGCGAGATGCGCTTTCCGTCGGTGAACGAGGCGACCGTCGCGCCGGAAGCATCTTTCAAGAGCGCGGTGAACGGTTTGCGCGCTCTCCGCGTCTTCTCCATCCAACGGCCGAGCGCGAGCACGGCCATGCCGTTGTCCTGCGTTGTCCTCCACGTACTGTTGCGGGCCTCTTCGATCAGTTTGAGGGCCAGATCGGAGGCGGGCGCCGAGAGAGGATCGACCTCGCTCCACATAAGGAGCTTCAGCGCGGTGCTCCTCGACGCGGATTCGAAGGTCGTCGACTCGCCGCCCCGGAGCGAAGGGGCGCCTGTCCCGAGTTTGCGGAGAGGTTCCGATGTTTTGGAAGCCAAGGCGTACGCGCCGGAAAGGAAGATCTTTCCTGACTCGCGGAGCGCATCGCCGTGTTCGCTCAGGTGCGCCATCCACCCGAGCGGCGGTTCGCCGCGGAGAGCGAGGATGTACGCCGCGTAGGCTTTCAGAGTCATGTTCTCCCGGTACGCCGCGTCGCTCTCGTTCGCAGGAGCCAGAGGCAACATGCTCCGGACGTTGGCGAGGGCGTTGTCGAGAAGGTCGTCGGGAACGGGAACGCCGCCCTTTTTGGCTTCTACGAGGAAGTGGGCGGCGTACAGAGAGCCCCACATCGAGGGAATCGAGCTCCCCGGCCACATGGCGAAACCGCCCGAGTAGAGCTGCATCGCGGAAAGCTGGCGGATTCTGAGCGCGAGCGCCGCTTTCCGCTCATCCTCGTTCACGAGAAGCGGGTCCAGATCCCTGACGAGATCGCCGAGGACGAGGAGCGGCCATGCGCCCGAAATTGTCTGTTCCAGGCACCCGTAGGGATACTGCAAGAGGAAGGAGGCCGCGCCCGCGAGATCGAGCATCGGAAGATCGGAGAGCAGAAGGCGCCCCTCCTCGGTTCCGGGGAACCAGTCCCTTGGAATCGCTATCGATCCCTGTCCTCCGCCGCGTACCACGCCCGAACCGGAGAGCGCGATTCTCGGGAATGCCGGACGCACCGGCAGATCGAGATTCTGCGTGAAAGAGCCGTCCTCCCACTGCGTTTCGACCGTCAGGTACGTCGTTCCCGCTTCGTCGCCGGCCTTGAACGGAACGCTGAAAAGCGCTTCCCCTCCGGAGGCCAGGTTTGCAACGAACTCTTTCTTTCCTGTAAGCGCAAGGGGACCGTCGATCCCCACCTTCACCGAGACCTGCTTCTCGCCGGACGCGGAGGAGAAGAGCTTCAGAGGAGCGTGGAAGGTGTCTCCGGGGGAGACGGCGCGCGGCAACGAGAGCTCCGTGGTGATGTCGCGCGCTATGCCGACGAACTTCTCGCCCTTGCCGAACGACTTCCCGGCGGAGGCGACGGCCATGAGGCGTCCTTTGCCGCTGAACTCGGGCACGTCGAACGTCGCCTCGAAAGAGCCGTTTTCATCGGTCGGGACGCTCCCGAGGAAGAGCGAGAGCATCCTGAACGTCCGCGCGGAGACCGGGGACATTCCCGCGCGAAGCGCCGCCATGGCTTCCTCGCCTGCGCCGCCTCCCGCTTTGAGGAGCGGCGTCTCCCTTGATTCCAGCGGGAGCAGCTGGTCGTACAGGTCGTAGACCGAGACTCCCTGTGCGCGTTTCGCCATGAAGAAGGCCCACGGGTCCGGCGTCCTGTACCCCGTAAGCGAGAGGATTCCCTCGTCCACAAGGAAGAGGACCACCTCGCCCTTGCGGGGCGCTCCGGAACCGTCGGTCAGCGTGCCGCGCACCTTCAGCGGTTCATCCGGAAGCGTGCGTTCGGGGCTCAGCAGAGCGATGTCGAGACGGTATTCTTTGCGCTCCACAGGGATCGAGAGCGTGCCGATCGCCCGGTGGTTTCCCCACTCCGCTCCCTCGACGACAGGACGGATCACTGAGGCGGTGATATAGGCGTTCGGAATCATGTCGTCGGTGACCGGAATCTGAAGATTCACCTCGCCTTTTTTCAGTGAGACGACCTTCCGGAAAAGCTCCCTGTTCGTCTCGACGGTGACCAAAAGATTCCCCTCGAAGGGGCTTCGGAGCGTGACGGTCGCCTTCTCTCCAGGTTCGTAGCTCTTCTTGTCCGCGGTCACCACAACGCGGTCGAGCAGCGTGGAGCCGCTTGCGCCGCCGCCGTAGGGAGTCCAAGCGTAGAGCGTCGTCGACGCGGTGCTGTCGGACGTTTCGTCGGAAATTTTGACGACGTACTCGCCGTCGATCTTCGGCGTGAAGGAGAACGAGCCGATGCCGTCGGCGAATTCCACGGCCCCTTGAGCGTGCGGAACAAGCTCCCGCTGCATCTGCATTCTCGTCTGGTTGCCCGTACGGACGAGGTTGTAGTGACGCTGGACCAGATACACTTCCGCGACCGCGAGTTCGAGATCCGACGCTTTCCCGTCCGGCGTGACGGCGGCAACGCGGACCGCGATCTCCTTTCCGGGAACGATGTCCCCTTTGGGCGTCTCGATGCCCAGGTAGACGGGGTAGGGGTGGAAGGGAAGTTTTACGGAGGTCGGAACCCATCGTCCGCTCTCTTCCATCACTCTGACGAAGAACGAGAGGTCGATAGTCGCCGGGGGGAGCCAGCCTTCGGGGCCGGAGAAGGAGAGAGTTCCCTTCCCCGTCTCGTCGAGTTTGCCCGCGTCGATGAAGTCCGTGACGCTCTCGAATGTGCGCTCTCTGTCGCCGAAGGTGAATGCGCTCCACCCCTCGGGACGGAACGGCGCCGCCACGGCGCGAACTTCTCCCTCGAAGACGAGTCCCGATGCGGGAGCGCCGAAGAGATACGAGGAGGAGACTTCGATGGTCAACGTATCGCCCGCCGTCAGGAACGGGGCGTCGGCGACGGCCTTCACCTCGAGGCGGGGAGCGACGAAGTCCTCGACGAAGAATTCAGTCCTTCCAAGCGGCGAGCTTTCTCCTCCCGGAAGGGCAATTACCGCGCTGTACACCCCTGTCGGAGAAGCGGGGGCCAGGCGGGCGGAGAAGGAGGCTATTCCTTCGGAAGAGAGAAGCGCCGTTCCGCGCGCAACTTCGCGTCCAAGAGACGAGCGCACGACGTACACCACGGGGAAAGGCTCCGGGGGCAGCAGTTCCTTCGTGCGCACGAGCGCGGAGAAGTCCACGTTTTCGCCGGGGCGGAAGACGCCCCTCGGCGCGAAGAGCAGCGCGTCGTACTTGTCGGTCCAGGGCCGTCCGTCGATATCGAAGCCCGTATCCGCCAGAAGATTGGTCTCAAGCTTCAGGAACGAGATGTCGTCTCCCTTTTCGACCGTGACGACGGAGGGTTGAAGCTGTTCGTCCCAGGGCTCCGCGCCCTGCTTCGTCCACAG
>LVBO01000250.1 GCA_001604435.1 Synergistales bacterium Syner_01 | reverse complement strand
ACTTTCTCGTGCTCGAAGGTATCAAGGGCGACAAGGTCTATCTGAACGACCCCGCGGCCGGGCCGCGCACGGTGGACCGCGAAACCCTGGACCGTTCGTTCACCGGGGTGGCGATCTCCATCGTCCCCGGAGAAAATTTCGTGCCCGAGGGGCGTCCTCGCAGCCCGTGGGCCGCGCTCGGCAGACGCCTCTCCGGCGCGCGCGCGGCGCTCTTCTTCGCCGTGCTCGCCGGGCTTGCGCTGGTGATTCCCGGCCTCATGGAACCCGCCTTCCAGCAGATCTTCGTCGACCGTCTCCTCGTCGAGGGGCGCCTTGAATGGTTCCGCCCGATGCTGACGCTCATGGCGATCGTCGCGCTCGTCAAGGGGGCGCTGACGTGGCTTCAGGGGTCCGTGCTGTTGCGGCAGGAGTTGGCGATGGCGATCCGCGATTCGGCGTCCTTCATGAATCATCTGCTGAAGCTCCCCTACACTTTCTTCCTGCAGCGGTACGCGGGGGAGATCGGCAACCGGGTGCAGCTCAACGACCGAGTGGCGCAGCTTCTCTCCCGAGAGCTGGCGACCACGGTGCTCCAGTGCATCCTGGTGCTCTTCTACGCGGTGATGATCACTCTCTACGACCCTCCGGTCTCCGTGATTGCCCTCGGTGCGGCGGTGATCTGCGGGCTGCTCATCGTCTCGGTGAACAGGCGGCGGACCGACCTGAACGAGCGCTTCACCGGCGAGGTGGGGAAGTTCGCCGGCGCGGCGATCGGCGGCCTCTCCGTCATCGAGACGATCAAATCCTTCGGCGGGGAGGAGGACCAGTTCGCCCGGCTCGCGGGGTATTTGAGCAAGATCGCGGACTGCCGTATCGAACTCTCGCGCCTCGCGGTGCGCATCCAGGCCGTCCTGCCGACGCTGACGGCCCTCGCCGCGGCGGGGGTGCTCTGCTTCGGCGGTTTCAGGGTGATGGACGGCGTGCTCACCATGGGCATGCTGCTCGCGCTGCAGACGCTGATGACGCAGACGATCAACCCGGTGACGGAGCTGGTGACTCTCTGGGACTCCTTCCAGACCGCGCAGGGGAACCTGAACCGCCTCGACGACGTGCTCCGCTACCCCCGTATGCCGGAGCGTCCCGCGCTCGAGGACGGCGCGATGACCTCGCCGAAACAGGCGGGATCGCGAACGGTGCGTCTCTCCGGCCGTCTTGAGCTGCGCGACGTCTCCTTCGGCTACTCGAAGCTCGGCGAACCGCTGATCCAGGACTTTTCTCTCACCCTCGTTCCGGGGTCCCGCGTGGCGCTTGTGGGCGGCTCCGGGTCAGGCAAGTCCACGGTGGCGCGGATCGTCTGCGGTCTTTTCGAGCCGTGGTCGGGGGAGGTGCTGCTCGACGGCCGCCTGCTGGCGACGATATCGCGGGAAGAGACGGCGACCTCCTTCGCCTTCGTCGACCAGGAGATCTCCCTCTACGAGGGGACGATACGGGAGAACCTTTCTCTCTGGGACCCGTCCGTCCCGACGGAGCAGCTCGTCGCGGCGTGCCGCGACGCCGCCATTCACAAGGACGTCATGGTGCGGCAGGGAGGGTACGACGCGATCGTGGAGGAGAACGGGCGCAACTTCAGCGGCGGGCAGCGGCAGCGGCTTGAGATCGCCCGCGCGCTCGTGCGCTCTCCGTCGCTGATCGTCCTAGACGAGGCCACGAGCGCACTGGACGCCCCCACGGAGGAGGCCATCGACCGGGCGCTGCGGCGGCGCGGGTGCACCTGCCTGATCGTCGCGCACCGCCTGTCCACCATCCGCGACTGCGACGAGATCATCGTGCTCCATCAGGGGAAGGTCGCGGAGCGGGGAACTCATGAAGAGCTGCTACGGCTCGGAGGGCGCTATGCCGGTCTTATCGAGAACTGATCCGCGCGACGGAAGAGGCGGATTCCGATGCTAGGCGGTCATACTTTCGACTCATTCCGTCCGCTCGGGACGGAGCTGGAGATCACGGGGAAGACCCCCTTCTTCCTCGACGATCCCGAGACCGTCTGGTGCGTCCTCGCGGGGCAGATCGACGTCTACGTGACCGCGCGGGAGGGCGCTCGACAGACGGGGGGGCGAGACCATCTCTTCACGATGGAGGCGGGGGAAGCCCTTTTCGGGGTTGAACCGGGCTTTTTCGGCGCGAGCATGGGGCTTTTGGCCGGGGGCATTCCGGGAACCAGGGTGCTGCGTATTCCCCGGTCGCTTCTCCTCGAACGCACGGACGGGGAGGGAACCGCGTTCGCGGCGAACCTTGCCGACAGATTCCTTGAAGGACTGGGGCGGGGCATCGTCAAGGACATCGTGCCGCAGCCTCGCGTCAAGCAGTCCATTGTCGCAGGAAGGTCGGAGCTTGCGCCGAACAGACCGGCCGGAAGCGAATCGCTGCTCTGGGGGGAGATGGAGGAGGGGCGCGCGCTCTTCGTCGGCACCGAGGATCTTGCGCCGGGGAGCGGGCTTTTTGCACTTCCTCCGAACTGCTGGATCGTTCCGCTGGAACAGTCCATAGTGCGGACGG
>LVBO01000675.1 GCA_001604435.1 Synergistales bacterium Syner_01 | reverse complement strand
TCCTGATGATCTCCTCCGACCTCCCCGAAGTGCTGGGAATGAGCGACGCCGTCCTCGTCTTCCGCGACGGCCGCCGCGTCGCCCGCTTCCCGCGCGGAGAGGGCGCGCAGGGAACCCTCGGAGAGCGCGTCATGACCGCCGCGACTGGAGGAATCGCCAATGCCTGAGAAAACACCGTCGTTCCTTGCAACGCTGCGCGACAAAGGCTGGGGGAGCGTTCTGCTGCTCTTCGCCGTCGTGGGCCTGCTGGCCGCCTTCCACCCCGGAGTGCTCGACCGGCAGAACATGGCCAACGTCCTCGCGCAGTCCGCCATCGTCGGCGTCTGCGCCGTCGGCATGACCTTCGTGCTGCTCTCGGGCGGCATCGACCTCTCCGTCGGCAGCGTCCTCGCCCTCGCAGGAGCCGTCGGCGCATGGACCTGCAAGGAGCTCGGCCTCCCCGTCCCTCTCGCGTGGGCCGTCGCCGTCCTCACCGGAACCGTCTGCGGCCTCGCCTCCGGTTCGCTCGTCGCCTTCGGTCGCGTCCCCCCCTTCATGGCCACCCTCGCCATGCTCGCGGCGGCGCGCGGCGGCACGCTGCTCCTGACGCAGGGCTACCCCGTCTCGGGACTGCCTCCGGCGTTCTACACCCCCGGATGGGCCTCGGTCGGGCCGTTCCCCGTTTCGGGACTCGTCTTCTTCGGCCTCGCCCTCGCCGCGTGGGTGCTGCTGCAGCGCACCCCCTTCGGCACGCACCTCCGCGCCTTCGGAGACAACCCCGAGACGGCGCGCCTCGCCGGGCTCTCCGCCCCGCGCCTCACCCTCTCCGTCTACGCCATCTCCGGCTCCCTCGCCGGACTGGCCGGAGTCCTCATGGTCGGACGACTCTGGAGCGCCCAGCCCAACGTCGGCATGGGACTCGAACTCGACGTCATCGCCGCGGTCGTCCTCGGCGGCGCCAGCCTCTTCGGCGGCGTCGGCGGCGTCGGCGGCACCGTCGCGGGCGTCCTCATCATGGGCTTCCTCGACAACGGCCTCCGCCTGCTGGCCATCTCCAGCTACGTGCAGCAATCGGTGAAGGGCCTCGTCTTCATCGGCGCGGTGCTGCTCGACCTGGCGTTCAAGGGGTACTACAGGAAGGGTCGGGGACGGGATGCGTGAGGGGGGACGAAAATCAAGCAACACCAAAGACAACCAAGCTCAAACAACAAATTTCATATATTGATCCGTATAAAGGAAGGAAAAATGAACAATACAAATTTTTTTAACCATTTAATGGAAACTATAGAGTCGCTATTTCTTAGCTTTAATATTAAAAAATTTTTATTTGTTTTATTTTTAGTCTTGCTATCAATTTATACAATACTCTCACTTGAGGAGGCGATTGGCTATATTTATTTTTTTAGAATGAGCAAAAAACTCGATCTTCTTGTAAGACTAAACGAACTAGCCCAAAGCGCAATCTACCTAAACCCTGATTTAAATGCTATCTATCAAGATATTGTAATTGCACTTGAGTCATACACAATAAAACAATTTTCCTTTTCAAGTCTCATTAAATACTACTACAGTTTCATAATTTCTCTTTTTTCCACAGCTCATTTCTTTTGGGAATTCTTAAGTGGAAGC
>LVBO01000249.1 GCA_001604435.1 Synergistales bacterium Syner_01 | reverse complement strand
CCGCGTCAATATGGCGCTCCACAGCATCTTCGGGAAGAGCTACTCCCTGGAGGAGAACGAACACTGGCTCCAACTCGGTTTCATGTCCGGGCTCGGTGACGAGCGCTTTCGCGTGGGGCCGTGCAAGTTCATGATCGACGGGGGGTCGGGAGCGCCCTCCTGCGCGACCCGCGAGCCCTACTCCCACGACCCGGAGATGGTGCGCGAGCGAGGATGGGAGCGCGAAGAGACGGCGCGGTACATCGAGCGGATCGTCGGCGCGGAGTGCCAGTGCACGGCGCACGCCATCGGCGATCTGGCCGTCGAGTTCATGGTCGAGGGGTACGAACGCTGCTTCAGGAAAGATCCCGAAAACTTCCGCAGGATGCGCCACCGCATCGAGCACTGCTCGCTGACCGATCAGGACCTGATCGACCGCATGGCGCGCATGAACATCTGCCCTTCCGTCAACGCGGGGATGATTCAGGCGATCGGGGCCAACTACATGAAGTTCTACGGAGAGCGCAACGCGTACATGGCGGCCCTCCGCAGCATGTTCGACGCGGGCGTCATGTGCTCGCTGGCGAGCGACGCCCCCTCGGGTCCCATCGGCATTCAGACCATCGACGGCGCGGTGAACCGCTACGACCGCAACCAGGACGTCCAGTGCGACAAAAGCCAGGCGGTCTCCGTGACGGAGGCGATCCGCGCCGCGACGTACAACGGGGCCTACTCCTCGTTCGAGGAGCATATCAAGGGAAGCCTGGAAGTCGGCAAACTCGCGGACATGATCGTCCTCTCGGACGATATTCTGAAGATCGACCCCATGGATATTCATACGCTTCGGGTGGACTGCACCGTCATCGACGGGGAGTTCGAATACGAACGGGCGGAGGAGGCGTAACGGTATGGAAAGCGCCATGATCGAAAGAATCCGCGCTTCGGCGGAGGCGTTGCGGCCTCGGATGGAAGCGTTTCTCAGCGACTTTTTGAAGATTGACACGGAAAACCCGCCGGGGCGCAACTACGAGCGGTGCGTCCGCTTTCTCGGGGAGAAGATGCAATCGCTGGGCTGCGAGGTGGAGTACGTCGAAGTGCCGGAGGAGGCGCTCGACTCTCTCCCGGAGGAATCGAAAGGGTTCCCCAGATACATCGTCGTCGGTACGTATAAAGGGACGAGAGAGCGTCCGGCGATCCACTTTTCCGGGCACTACGACGTCGTCCCGGCCGGAGGGGGCTGGACCGTCGATCCGTACGGAGGCCTGGTCGCCGACGGGAAAATTTTCGGGCGCGGCGCGAGCGACATGAAGTCAGGCATCGCCGCGCAGATCTTCGCCCTCGAAACGCTCCAGCACGCGGGCATTCGGCTGAAGGGGAGCTTCGTCTCCAGCGCGGTCCCCGACGAGGAGACCGGAGGGCAACCCGGCACGGGCTACCTCGTCCGGAGCGGAAGGCTGACGAAGGAGAACACCGACTACTGCATCATCACCGAGCCTCTCGACCCCGACATGATCTGCCTCGGGCACCGCGGAACCCTGTGGTTCACCCTTACCCTCAAGGGAGTGCAGAGCCACGGGAGCATGCCGTCGGAGGGGCTCAATCCCATCGAGGGGATGCGATCGCTGCTCGAACGCATCGACCGGCGCATCCGCCCGCGACTGGAATGCGTCAGCGCCTACCCCGTCAGCCCCGAACAGTCGAGGAAGAGCACTCTCTGCATTACGACCATCCGGGCCGGATCGAAGGTCAATACGATTCCCGACACCTGTTCCGCGAGCTTCGACTGGCGGCTCATCCCCGAACAGAGCGTGGAGTGGGCGAAGGGGGAGATTCTCTCCATCTGCGACGATCTTGTGCGCGAGGGGGTCATCCTCGAGTACGCCTATACCCCGATCGTCGAAGCCGATCCCACCATGGTCGACGAACACCAGCCGCTGGTCGACGCGCTGAAGCGCTGCGGGAAGGCCGTCCTGGGGAAGGAAATGGGGATCAACTTCAGCCCCGGAATGGACGACCAGCGTTTCGCCGTCCACGAGGGAGGACTGGGGGCCGCCGTTGTGTACGGTCCGGGGAGGCTTGCGCTCGCCCATAAGTCCGACGAGCATATCGCCGTCGACGACCTCGTCAAGGGCGTGGAAATCATGGCGGCGGTCGCGGCGGAGCTGCTGGGCACGGAGGAGTGACGGGGGCGGGATTGGTTTCACGGCGATGTTCCAGGCGTTCATTCGCCGCCGGCGCGCCTTCGGACGTTCGCCGCGCGGCGGAATGAAGCGATACAAGCGGCGTCGCGTACGCGGCCGCTCATTCGATACACCAATGAGGAGGGCAATTCATGAAGAAGAAGATGTCGGTTCTTGATTTCAAGAAGTACAAGGAAGAGGGCAGAAAGTTCGCCTACGTGACGGCCTACGACTACACCACGGCGTCCATCGTCAACGAAAGCGAAGTCGAGGTCATCCTCGTCGGCGACTCCCTCGGCATGATCATGCTGGGGTACAAGGACACGGTGTCGGTGACCATGGAGGACATGATCCACCATATCAGACCCGTCGTCAAAGGCGCGCCCGACACGTTCGTCGTGGGCGACATGCCGTTCGGCTCGTACAACAAGAGCATCGAACAGGGCGTGGAAAACGCGACGAGGATGCTCAAGGAGACGGGGTGCGACTGCGTGAAGCTGGAAGGCGGCGTCAAGTACGCGCCTCTTGTGCGGGCCATCGTGGACGCGGGAATTTCCGTTATGGGGCACATCGGCCTCACGCCGCAGAACGCCACGCAGCTCGGCGGATTCAAGGTGCAGGGCGGAACTCCGGAGAGCGCGCGGCAGCTCATCGAGGACGCGAAGGAGCTCGAGAAGGCGGGCGCCTTTTCCATCGTGCTGGAGTGCGTTCCGAAGGTCGTCGGCAAGGCCGTCTCCGAAGCGGTGAGGATTCCCATCCTCGGCATCGGCGCGGGCCCCTTCGTGGACTGCCAGGTGCTGGTCACCCAGGATCTGCTGGGCATGTACGGCGACTTCAAGCCGAAGTTCGTCAAGCTGTACGCCAACGTCCGCAAGGTCATGGTGGACGGGCTGAACCAGTTCCACAAGGAGACGCTCGACGGAGAGTTCCCGAGCGACGAGTACAGCTTCAACAAAGAGGTGAACCTGGAGAAACTGTATTAGGTATCCGCCGGCGGAATCAGGAAGGAGGTCGTGGAAAACCATGACGGAAAGAACGGAATCGCAGGTTCTTGAAACGAACGAATACGGCTTCGTCGAAGACCCGCGCTACAAACAGTGTGAAAAAGAGGCCTGGTACGGCATCATTCTCGGGATCGTCAACCTCGTTATTTGGGCCGTCGCGGGCTACGGGCTCGGGAGCGGCCCGGTGGAGGAGTACTCCTACATCATGGGCTTCCCGGCGTGGTTCTTCATCAGCTGCATCGCCAACTCCGCGTTCGCGATCGTCGCGACCATTTATCTCGTCACGAGGAAGATGCGGAATATGCCCCTTGATCCGATGACGAAAGAGGAGGCCGAGGAGTTCGTTCGGAATGGAGGGAAAGCACGATGAGCACGGTCCAATGGTCGACGCTTCTGCCGATCGTCTGCTATTTCGCGCTGATGTACTTCATCGGTTTCTACGCCCTGAAACTGGTGAACAACGCCAGCCTTCGCAAGGGAGGAAGCGGTTCCGCCTACATGGAGGAGTACATGACGGGCGGGCGCGGCACGGGAGGTTTCGTGCTCGCCATGACGCTCGTCGCCACCTACTTGAGCGCGGGCAGCTTCATCGGCGGACCGGGGACGGCGTACACCCACGGGCTTGCCTGGGTCTTCCTCGCCATGTCGCAGATCCCCACCGGGTACTACACGCTGATGGTGCTGGGAAAAAAGTTCGCCATCGTCTCTCGGAAGACCGGCGCCAACTCGATCAGCGACTTCCTGCGCGCCCGCTACGAGAGCAACGCGGTGCTGATCATCGCCTCCGTCTCGATCATCTTCTTCCTCATCGCGGCCATGGCCGCCCAGCTGATCGGCGCCTCCCGCCTGCTGCAGGGCTCGACGGGGCTTGATTACACGACCGCGCTTATTTTCTTCGCCATCACCGTCGTGGTGCATACGGCGGTCGGAGGATTCCGGGGCGTCGTCCTCAACGACACGCTCCAGGGCGTCGTCATGACCGTCTCCACCGCGGCGCTCTTCATCGCCATCGTCACGCAGGGCGGCGGCATCGCGAAGATCGTCCAGGACATGAAGGCGATCAACCCCGGCATGATCTCCCCCTACGGAGTCCGCGAAGGGTTCATGACCGTCCCGTGGGTCTCCAGCTTCTGGGTGCTGGTCGGCTTCGCGATCATCGGCCTTCCCGCCGTCGCGCAGCGCGCCATGAGCTACAAGGACTCGAAGAGCCTGCACTCGGGAATCATCTATGGAAGCATCGTCTCTCTCGTCCTGCTGATGGGAATGCACCTTGCCGGAGCCTTCGGCGTTACACAGGTCTCCGGAATCGCGTCGGGCGACCTGGTGATCCCCACATTGATCACCAACCTGTTCAATCCGGTCGTCGCCGGCATCATCCTGGCGGGACCGCTGGCGGCCGTCATGTCCACCGTGGACTCGCAGCTGCTCGTGGTGGTGGCGGCCATCGTCAACGACCTGCTCGTCAACTATATCAAACCCGATCTGAAGGCGAAGTTCAAGACGCTTCGCACCATCACCATCGCCACCTGCTGCATCGTCGGCCTGATCATCGTGGCGCTCGCCTTCGACCCGCCGGAGCTCATGGTGTGGTTGAACCTGTTCGCCACGGCGGGGCAGCTTTCCACCTTCCTCTGGCCCACCATTCTGGGGTTGTACTGGAAGGGCGCCAACGCCCCCGGCGCGATCGCGGGGATGGTCTCGGGCATCGGAACC
>LVBO01000674.1 GCA_001604435.1 Synergistales bacterium Syner_01 | reverse complement strand
GATCATCGGCATGCTCGGCGGAATGATCGGACCGATCGTCGATGATGCTGCGGTGACTGCGCAGGAGAACTCGGCGTCGTACCCTTCTTTTTTCATCGCCGGGATGAGAATGGCGCCGAGGCTTGCGGTGTCTGCGACGGCGGTTCCGGAGATGCCTGCGAAGATCATCGAGGCCACGATGTTGGCCTGTGCAAGTCCGCCCTGGATGTGGCCGACGAGCGCGTTGCAGAAGCGGATGATCCGGTCGGAGATACCGCCCCGGTTCATCAGGTTCCCCGCGAGGATGAATCCCGGTATGCAGAGCAGTACGAAAACGTCGATCCCCGAGTACATCTTCTGCGGGATCACGATGAGCGGAATGCCTGCCGTCCAGAGATAAACCAGCGAGGAGATGCCAAGACAGAAAGCGATGGGGAGCCCCGCAAAGAGAAGAATGAGAAAGACGATAAAAAGCATCGCGACCATGTCAGTCGCCCCCCTTCAGCGCCGCACGAGTATCCCGAACGACTTCCGCCATCGAATAGAGCACGATGGAGCCCGACATGACGGACATGGAGGCGAATATATAGTGCATGGGAATGCTCAGGGAAGGCGACGTCCGCATCCTGCCTATTCCGAGGTTTTTCAGCGAGTAGTAAAAAACGACAGCCATGAAGGTCGCAACAAGAAAATCGAGCGCGATTTCAAGCCACAGTTTCATTTTTTCCGGAAGAAGATTCGTGAAGACGTCAACGTTCACATAGGCTTTTTCCTTTACGGCCAATCCCGCAGCGAAGCTCACCGTGTACGCGAACAAAAAACGGGAAGCCTCCTCCGTCCAGTGGGGAGAACGCGGAAGGAAAAGGCGGGCGTACACTTGGAGAAGAACCACCGCCACGAGACCGAGAAAAGTTGCAATTACACAGAATTCCATGATACGGCTGAAGAGATTGAATGGTTT
>LVBO01000248.1 GCA_001604435.1 Synergistales bacterium Syner_01 | reverse complement strand
GCGCTGGAAGGCGGCTACTACACGTCGCAGCCGTCGTTTGGTCGCCCCGCCACCGAACCTTTCTATAACGAATACGTGAAGATCTACGGCATCAAGCCGGAGACCGAGGCGCTCTTCGGCCGCGACGGCGTGATGTGGATCGTTCATGCGTTGAAGCGCGCCGGCAACGCCGACCCCGTGGCGCTGCGCGACGCGCTTGCCGATACGACGGACTTCGAGGGACTTATGGGGCGGATGATCATCGACAAGGCGACGCACAACCCCATCAAGCCGTGCAGCGTAATGACCATCAAAGAAGGCAAGATCGCCTACGTGGGCGACTTCATGCCGGCGGAATAGACGGAAAGAGATCGGGAGGAAGGGGCTCGCGCTCCTTCCTCTCTTGTACGCACCTTCCCCCCGATCCCGGAGTATGTCTTCGGGGGGTGAAAAAATCCGACGTGGAGCAGGTGACGGAATATGCTCGCTCAACAGCTGATCAACGGAGTTTCCGTAGGCGGAGTCTACTCGCTGCTGGCTACGGGGTACGCGCTTATCTACAGCCTTCTTGGATTTTCGAACTGGGCGCACGGAGAGGTCGCCATGCTCGGCGCCTATATCGCGGTCATGTCCGTCGTCACCGTCAAGATGCCGTTCATCCCCGCGCTTGTCCTCGCCGTAACGGGCGCCGCGCTCATCAGCTTCGTGAATGAGCGGATTTTCTATCGGCGCATCCGCACCAACAACTCGCCGACGATGTTTCTGATGATCGCGGCGATGGGACTTTCGACCACGTACAAGAACCTGATCGTCGTGCTCGTCGGTCCTAAATTCAAGTACTTCCCTTCGATACTGACCGTCGAATCGGTGGAGTTTTTCGGCCTCACGGTCGGCGTCCTCGATATTCTGTCGATCGTCGTCTCGATAGCGGCGATCTTTCTGCTCGATTTCCTGATCCATCATACGAAGTTCGGCCTCGGCGTCAGAGCGTGCGCCTCCGACTCCGTAACTTCCGAGCTTCTGGGCGTCAACGTGAACAAGTACATCCTGATCGTCTTTCTTCTCGCCGGCGCACTGGCGGGATGCGCCGGAGTGCTTCTCGGCATGAAGTACACGGTCTACCCCTCTCTCGGCAACGTCGCTCTCAAGGCCTTCATCGCCTCGGTCTTCGGCGGCCTGGGCAGTATCCGGGGGGCTGTTCTGGGAGCGTTCACAATAGGTATTCTCGAGACGCTCGTCTCCGCGTACATAAGCTCCGGACTCAGAGATCTCTTCACGTTCGGGCTTCTGGTCGCGATTCTTCTGCTCCGCCCCGAGGGGCTTCTGGGCAAGAGCGTCGAACAAAAATCCTAGCCGGAGGAACACACGATGTCGGATTACACTCAAGGAGTCGTCATTCTCATCTGCGTCAACGCCATCGCCGTCGCGGGCGTTTCGGTGCTGACCGGATTCACGCGCCTCTTCTCCTTCGGCAACGGAGGGTTCATGGCGATCGGCGCGTATACGTCCGCCATTCTGACGAAAGTCTACGGCGTGCCGCTCGCGCTCAGCATGCCGATCGGCATGGCGTGCGCGGGCGCCGCGGCCTGGTTGATCGGGAAACTCACTTTGCGTCTGAAGGGAGACTACTTTCTGATCACGACGCTCGGCTTCGGCGAGTGCATCAGGGTGGCTCTGGAGTATGCCTACAAGTTGACGGGAGGTCCAAGAGGCTACTCCAATATTCCGCACTACACGAACGCGTACCTGGCCGTCGGCGTGCTGATCGTCGCCCTGATCGTCGCCCGCAACTTCATCCAGTCGAAGTACGGATGGCACTTCATGGCGATCCGCGAG
>LVBO01000247.1 GCA_001604435.1 Synergistales bacterium Syner_01 | reverse complement strand
CCCGCGCAAGCGGCATGTAGTTCTCCCAGCAGATGAGACCGCTCATCGTTCCGTAAGGCGTCTCCACCGCCGCCAGCGTGCTTCCGTCGCCCTCTCCCCAGATAAGACGCTCGCTCCCCGTGGGCTTCAGCTTCCGGTGTTTCGCCAGAAGTGCCCCGTCGGGGCCGAAGTAGAGAAGGGTGCAGTAGAGAGTACCTCCCTCCCGTTCTATGACTCCGATGGAGAGGTACGTCCCGGTCTGCGCCGCCAGCTCCCCCAGAAAATCGGTCTCCGGACCGGGAACGTCGACGGAGTTGGCGTAATACCGGGCGAAGTCCTTCCGGCCCCCCGGCGAGCGGCTGCCCACGACGGCGCCGAAGGAAAGTCCGCGCGGATAGCACGGAATGAACGCCTCCGGAAAGAGCACGATCTTCGCCCCCTTCTCGGAAGCTTCTATCGCGAGCCGTTCCGTCTTCTCCAGAGTCCCTTCCTTGTCCATGACCACGGACCCCGCCTGCACCACCGCTACCCGTACCGTTCCGCGTTTCAGACCCATTGTTTTTCCTCCGTTCCTTCCGGAAAATTTCCGGTTCGTCTCCGCGCTCCGCAGCTTCGAAATGAAGAGCCGTCCCGAGGTATCTCCGAAGAACGACCCGCCCTGCGCGCCGAGCGTGCAACAATCATCTTCGACCTCTTCTCCTTAAGCGGACGAAGGGCCGCCCCGCTTCCTCCCTATCGCGATATAGCTCAACGGGACTCCGGCGCGAGCGCGTTCGACCCGCGCATGCACTGCGGAAACGTCGAATTCATATTCGGAGAAATGCTCTATCTCAAGGCCATTCTCGATCAGCCCGGTCAGGATGTCGGCTATGGTGTGGACGAACCAGTACTGCGGCTTGGCCGAACTGTAGCTCGCTTTGCCCACGTAGTCCAGGCCGCCGTACTCGACGTAGGGCCCGTCTTTGAAATAGGGTCCGACGATCCGCAGCACGTCGGCGTCTTCGGCGTCGTCGAACGGCAGCGTCTCTGAGAACGGATGGATTTCGTGGATGAATATCCGCCCGCCGTCTTTCAACATGGCCGCCGCCTTTGCGAAAAAGAGCTTCAGGTCGGGCATCCAGCCGAGCCCCCCGGCGCTGATATAGACAAGGTCGAAGCGATCATCGTACTCCGGCCCGATTTCGTAGACGTCCGAACGGACGAACCGGCACTCTATACCGCATCGCCCGGCGCGCTCGCGGGCTTCCCGGATAGCGGCGTCGGAGATATCGAACCCGACGCACTCGCCGGCGCCCAGGTTCTTCAAAGAGAGCAGCTCGACGCCGTTATTGCAGCACAGATGCGCCGCCGCCTTCCCTTCGAGTTCCGTTCGCCCGAGCAATTCAAGCTCGTGCTCCCTCATGCAGACGAAGCCCGTCTGCATGAACGCCTTGTCCCATCGTTCCCCCGCCGCTTCCCTATGCCTGGGCATGACCTCGTTCCAGGCCTCTCTGTTGGCCTCCGTTATTTTTTTGATCTCGGGCTGCATGTTCACGACTTTTCGTCCTCGTTTCATCAAAGGGGGCGATTCATTGCTTCCAGCGCCTACTCGTGAAGCCACGGGGCGTAGCTCAAGCCGATCAACACCCCTTCGGGGCTGACGAACCGCGCGACGGTCTGCCCCCACGGTTCCGTCCGCGCCTCGTGAACGAATTCCCGGCCCTGCTCCTTCATCTCCCGCACCGCCGCCTCGACGGCGGCGACATCGGCCAGTTCGAACTCCATCGTCGCCGTCGGCTCGGGTATATCCTCCGGCCACTCGTCCCGCCCGAAACACGACTGCGCCGCCATCGCGAGAGGCCATACCCCGAAATGCTTGGCCCCCGAGAATCCATCCATGAAAAAATAGTCGTCATGATTCTCCAGCGGCAGGCCGAGCGCATCCCGATAAAGAGAGGCGCTCGCCGCCGGGTCTTTCGTAATGACGGCGAAACCCGCTATGCACTCGATTTTGATTGATTCGTTCATCGTAGTTCCTCCTTCGAAATTCTCAACACCCTCTTCTTCATGATAATAGCACGAAGCCTCCTCGAACACCTCGCTCTCCTCTATCGAAACAGGACATAACCCGGCCTCTACCGAGGCGCCGAGCCGAGGCAACTGATACAATACATGCCGTCGGACGGGAAGCGCTCCCAGTTCCCGGATTCCGAGGGCATCGACGCGCTCCGCCGAACGTCGCGGCGTTCGAAGCGGGGTACGCCGCTCTCTATTTTGAAGGAGGAAACCTATGAACGAGTTCTCGTTTTTCGCGACTCAAGGAGCTATCGGCAACCCCGGTGCGCACGCGGACCTCTTCGATGCTCTCCCTGCGGACATCGGGGAGTTGTGCGCGGTCGTCCAGGGCGTCACTCTCCACCCCTTCTGGGCCGAGCGGTACGGGGTGACGCTCGCCGCCGAGAGAGGCGCCGAGGTGCAGCTCCGCACCATGGAGAAGCGTCTGGCCCGCACTCTGGAACTCGATCCGCGCCCGCTGAACGTTCCTCGGCCGCTGGAGCTGAAGACGGTCGGAAACTGCCGCGACCACACGCTGCTGCTGGTGTCCATGCTGCGCAGTCAAGGGGTCCCGGCCCGCGCGCGCTGCGGATTCGGGACGTACTTCCTGCCCGGACACTTCGAGGATCACTGGGTCGCCGAGTACTGGAACGAATCCGAGAAACGCTGGATACTGGTCGACGCGCAGCTCGACGCTTTCCAGCGCGGCGTGCTGAACACTTCCTTCGATCCGCTGGACGTGCCGCGGGACCGCTTCATCGTCGGCGGCGCGGCATGGAGGATGTGCCGCAGCGGGGCGGCGGACCCGAACGTTTTCGGTATCTTCGACATGCGGGGAATGGGGTTCGTGGGAAGCAATCTCGTCCGCGACGTCGCGGCGCTCAACAAGGTCGAACTGCTGCCGTGGGACTGCTGGGGGATGATGCTGAAGCGCGAAACGGACGACTCCGACCTGGCGCTCCTCGATCGTCTGGCCGAACTGACGGAGAGCGACGTTCCGGACTTCGGGGCTGTACGCGAACTCTACGAGTCGGAACCGCGCCTGAAGGTCGGCGCGACGATCCGAAACTTCGTGCAAGGCGAGATGAAAGTGGTCGAACTGTAGCTCTGAAACGCATCCATCGTAGGGGAGACGGGAGGGAGCTCCTTCACGCAGACGCGCATCCTCTATGCGGCGGACGAAAAGCGGCTTTTTGGGGTAGTCTTCTTGCCTCGAAGCATTCCCGAGACTCCATGCGCCGCTCTCCGTCTCCGCCGAAAGCCTCAAAAACCTCACATCACCGAAGAGTTCTTTGCAGGCGAAGCGCAACGAGACGTTTTTTCAACCAGACGAATTTCGACGTCGCACCCTACTGCTTTCGCATACTTTCTCAGGGTCTGGACGGAAGGAGAATGCTTTCCCCCCGCTTCCAGGCGGGAAACTGCGCTTTTACTGGTTCCCATGGACTCCGCAACCTCTTCTTGTGTGAGACCTGCGCGTATCCTGGCCGCCAAAAGTTCGCGGACGAATCGGTATTCATCCTCCAGCGCGGCATAGGCGGAGGTAAAACCTTCTCTTTCCGACATCGCGGCCAGAAACTCATCGTGATTATGAGGAACCGGTTTATATTCACATCCAGTCATGACGCACCTCCTTCAATCTATCGCAGGCTCTATTCAAATCCTTCTGCGGGGTGGAACCCGTTTTCTTTACAAAGGCATGGAGTATGAGCAGACGCCTTCCTCTCATATAGCAGTACAACGCACGCCCGATCCCTTCGCGTCCTCGGGGACGCAGTTCGAAAAGACCGTCTCCCATCGGACGGGAATACGGCATACCCACTTCCGGACCGAACTCCATAAGCATCTCAAGAATCCGCGCATAGTCGGCAAGAATACCGACGGGCCACGCTTCTATCTCTGCACGGACTCGATCATTGAAGTATTCGACGGAATAAGCCATATCCGCATGTTATCAAATATGAGAACACACGTCAATGCAGAGTGACTTAAAAAACCTTTCCCCTCACTCGTCCAGGTCGACCAGGCCGTGGCGCAGGGCGTAGCGGGTGAGGCAGGTGACGTTTTCGCACCCCAGCTTATCGAGGATGTTGCGGCGGTGGGTGTCCACGGTGCTCTTGCTGATGTGCAGACGAGACGCTATCTCGCGCGTTCCCGCCCCCTTGACGAGAAAGCGCAGCACCTCTCGCTCGCGGTCGGAAAGGGCGGGAGCGAGAGGCGCTTCCTGAGCGCTCCCGCGGACGAAGTCGTTCGCCACGATGGCGGCCACCTTCGGGCTGAGCCAGGTTTCCCCCCGCGCCACGACGCGGAGGGCGAAGAGGAACTCCTCCGGAGTGGCCTCCTTCAAAATGTAACCGGTCATGCCGCTTTTGAGCGCCTCGAAGACCATCTGGCGGTCGAGGTGCATCGTGAGCGCCGCCAGGCGGACGCCCGGCAGCGCCTCGGCAAGGATGCGCGCGGCCTCCACGCCGCTGGTCCCCGGCATCGCGAGGTCGAGGACGATCACGTCGGGGCGCTTCTCCATCGCCAGCGACACTCCTTCGCGGCAGCCCCCGGCAACGCCGACCACCTCGATGTCCTCCTCGCGGCCGAGAATATCCTCCAACCCGGCCAGGAAGAGCGTATGGTCGTCGATCATCAGCACGCGGATCTTCATGACGTCTTTCCTCCCTCGAACATGAGCGGCGCGACGAGCGCGACGGTGCTCCCCTTCCCCTTCTCGGAGAAGACGCGAATCTCTCCACCGACGGAGTGCAGTTTCTCGCGGATGCTGAAGAGCCCCATGCCGCCCCACTTCCCCCAGTGCTTCGGCGTCTTGGAGGAGAACCCGGCCCCGTCGTCCTCGACGAGCAGGCGGACGCGCTTGTTC
>LVBO01000246.1 GCA_001604435.1 Synergistales bacterium Syner_01 | reverse complement strand
CGCCGATCGTCTCCGACAATGCTGCGGCTCTTGCGTCGCTCTCCTCGATCGCGGACTTTTTCCTTTTTTCGAATCGCGATATCGAGATGCCCGTCGACGATTCCGTTGCGATGCCGTTGGGACGTTCATTTTTTCTCCTGCGACGCGGAAGAGGGTACACGCCTCTCCCGATGAATTTCCCACGTGGCGAGGGGGATGTGCTCTTCGGGGCGGGAGCCGAGATGAAAGGGAGCTTTTGTTTCTCCAGGGATGACGTGCTGTTCCCCGGACAGTATCTCGGGGACATGAAACAGCGCGATACTGTAAAATACTATAATAGGGCGCTGGAGCACTTTCTGAAGCTCTACGAACTGAAACCGGGGAGGGTCGCGCACGATATGCACCCTCAGTATCTCTCCACACAGATCGCGAAGAAGGTCGCCGAAGACTACTCCGCCGAAACTGTGCCGGTGCAGCATCATCATGCGCACTTCGCAGCGTGCCTTTTTGAAAACGGCGTCGAAGAAACTTCCGCCGGAATACTCTTCGACGGCACGGGTTACGGTGAAGACGGCACAATCTGGGGCGGAGAGATTTTTATCGGAGACAGATCGCGTTATGAACGGATAGGGTATTTTCACCCCTCCCGGCTTCCCGGCGGAGACGCGGCTGTAGCGGAACCTTGGCGCTATGCCCTTGGACTTTTGCACGACGTGTTCGGGAAGGAGGAGGCCGCAGCCATGGGAGAAAGGTTGTGGAGCGCTCATGCCGGGAAAGCGCGAATGGTTCTCGACATTCTCCCCTTCTCTCCGAAAACGACATCGTGCGGACGTTTCTTCGATGCTGCCGCGGCGTTGCTCGGATGCGGAGATGTTGTCAGCTTCGACGGACAGGCGGCGATGTCTCTGGAGGCAATGGCCAGAGGATCTCTGCTTGCTCCTTTTCTCGTTTTACGAAGAGGCAACGGTTTTATTATCGATTGGAGACCCGTTATCCGTTGGATTCTTGATTCGATACCGACAACGCCCGCTCCGGATATCGCGGGGGGAATCCATGGGGGCCTTGCACGCGCTGTGGCGGAAATATGCGGCACGCTCCGCAAAGAGAGGGGGATTCGTTTTGCCGCGCTTTCAGGGGGGGTATGGCAGAATCGACGCCTCGTAGCGATGACATCTCTTTTCTTACAGCGGGAAGGGGTGGAACCTCTTCTCCATAAACTCTTGCCTCCGAACGATGAATGCGTCTCCGCGGGGCAAACCGTGGTTGCGGCGGAGCGTTTTCGCCGGGAGAAACAATAAGAACGTCGGCGGGGTACTCCGAGTATCCCGCCGACGTTCTTATGTTCATGTTTTGGGCGGACGGAGAATCAGACGGTGCTGTAGTCTATTCCGCTTACCTTGGAGAGCTCCGAGAGTTTCTTCGGGACATGGGTGCTGTCCACGAAGCGTATCGTTCCGCTTTTTGAACGCATAACCATTGAGCTGGTGCGAATTTGGCGTCCCTCGTAACGGACGCCCTGCAGGAATGCTCCGTCGGTGACGCCTGTTGCCGCGAAGAAGATGTTGTCGCCTTGAACCAGGTCATGTATTGTCAGCACCTGATCGAGGTCAAGTCCTCTCTTCCTGCTCTCTTCGGCGTCGCTTTCGTTGCGAGCCCACAGTTTGCACTGCATGTTTCCGTCCAGGCATTTGATTGCACAGGCGGTGATGACGGCTTCGGGCGAACCCCCTATTCCCATAAGGAGATCGGCTCCGCCCTGGTCTTTACAAGTAAGAAGCGCTCCCGCGATGTCGCCGTCGGGGATAAGTTTGATCCTGGCGCCGGCTTTTCGTATGTGATCCTTTATCTCGTCGTTGCGCGGCCTGTCGAGAACGACGACCGTGACGTCGTCCACGGCCTTTTTCTTCGCTTTTGCGACTCTGACGATATTTTCCTCCGGAGGAAGATCGATATCGATGACATCCGCAGCGTCAGGGCCTGTGACCAGCTTGTTCATATAGAAAATATTCTTCGGGTTGAACATCGTTCCTCTTTCGGAGAGTGCAACCACGCTGATCGCCCCCGCAAGTCCGAGTGCCGTCAAGCGAGTTCCGTCGACCGGATCCACGGCGATGTCCATTTGCGGCTCGTCTGAAGCGCCAAGCTGCTCTCCGTTGAAGAGCATGGGAGCCTCGTCTTTCTCGCCTTCTCCAATGACGACGACTCCGGACATCGGTACAGTGTTCATCATGTAACGGAGCGCATTGACGGCCGCTCCGTCAACGGCGTTCTTGTCGCCGCGCCCCATCCATCTTCCAGCAGCCATAGCCGCAGCTTCGGTTGCCCGTACCAATTCGAGAGCGAGGTTCCTGTCGGCAGCAAAAATTTCTGCAGCGCACATCGAGTTCTCCTCCTTGAAATTAGTATTTTACAAGGCCGATCGTTCACTTTGGTACAACTGCAAATGGAAAGCACTCGCGTGCCTGTTCGCTTCAAAACGATTGTTTCCAAACAATCCGTTATTGCATTCGCTCTTTTTTGCTAACGTCTATCGTTCGCCCTCCGAGAATCGTTTAAAGACTTCGTCGACCCATCGAAAATAGTATTCCGGAGAAAAGTACGAACGCAGCCGCGTTTCGGAAACCAAAGAGGAAACCCTCTCGTCATGAAGCAAGAGATCGAAGAATGGAACCTTCTCTTGCCAACATCTCATCGCATTCTCCTGAACAATGGCGTACGCCTCTTCGCGAAGCATCCCAAAGCGCTCAACGAGTTCGAGGAGGATACGTTGACTGTACACCAGCCCGCGGGTTAATTCAAGGTTCTCTTTCATTTTCTCAGTGTCGACACGTAAATTTTCGACCACATTAGTCATTTTTGAAAGCATATAGCAAATTGCGTGAAATGCATCAGGCCACACGACTCTTTCGGCGGAAGAGTGGCTTATATCACGTTCATGCCAGAGGTTGATATTTTCCATCCCTGTGAGGGCGTAGCCCCGAAGAAGTCTGCTCATTCCGGAAATTCGCTCACAGATAATCGGGTTCCGCTTATGCGGCATGGCGCTCGATCCTTTCTGTCGCGCTCCGAACGGTTCCAAGGCCTCCATGACTTCAGTTCTCTGAAGATGACGGATTTCGGTCGCGAATCGATCAAGGGCGCTTCCGAGAAGGGCAAGGGTGTTCAAAATGTTCGCGTGGCGGTCTCGCTGAAGGATCTGCGTTGAAACAAGTGCAGCCCGAAGACCCAGTATGTCGCAGACTCGTTTTTCAAGGTCGGGGTCGCAGTGCGCGTAGGTTCCCACAGCACCGGAGATTTTCCCGTAATTGATTTGCTCCGCTGCGAGTGCGATTCGTTGGCGGTCCCGTTGAAGCTGGTAATGCCAGTTCATCAGTTTCAGTCCGAAGGTAGTCGGTTCTCCGTGAATGCCATGCGTTCTGCCGGCGCACGGTGCATATCGAAACTCCTCCGCCCGCTTTCTTACCGCCGACATCAGCTGCAACACTTTTTCGTCCACTACACCCAAAGAACGTGTAAGAGAAAGGGATGACGCGGTATCGATGACATCGCTGCTCGTCAACCCTAGATGAATATAGCGGCCGTTCTCACCGACGGTCTCTGCGACCGCCGAGACGAAAGCGATGACGTCGTGTTGCACCTGCTCTTCGATCTCGTTGATCCGTTCTATGCGAAAATCCGCTTTCGCGCAGATCTCGTCGTACGCTTCCGTGGGAATAACGCCGCGTTCGTTCCAGACTTTGCATACGGCAAGTTCAACTTCGAGCCATGTCCTGAACTTATTTTCTTCACTCCAAATAGCGTGCATTTCTTTGGTCGTATATCTGTCAATCATTCAACAGCCTCCTCGCAGCCATTTCATCAAGCCAGCGATTTCTTACGAGAGAAAGGAAATCGTTGTACCGTCCGTCCGCAAAATCGGGAAAAGTGTAATCGAAGGGCGTCCATCGCTTTCGCCTGTAACGCAACGTCACCTCCGCATGGATTCCCCCGCCGAGATAGATTCTGTGCGCATGATCTTTCGTCGAGGCAAGGACGAGTCTCGCACCGTTCACATACCCCGGATCGATATTCACTTTCCGCGGCGCTCCGCTCCTCTCCTCCGTTTCACATGCCGCATATTTCCATTCCGGCAGTTCCCCGGCATCCCGCAGAGTCTTGAAAGAAAGAAAACGTCGGAATAAAACCGGAGCTATGTCGGCGTAATAATCAGTGAGCGAAGAAAAAAGAAATGGCTCGCTTTCTTCCTCGGGCGATCCCCACAAGAGAGTCAGTGCGTTCTTTGTCCACGTCCAAAGCGCTTCGTCCGGGTAGAGAACCCCGGTGATCAGCTTAACCGGGTAGAAATACGAAGCGCTTCTACTCGTTTTGCTCGTCGTCGATACAGACATAACCAAGGAGTTTTTCCTCCCAGATGCACGCAAGGTGTTTCCCGTTCTCTTCTTCGGTTGTATATTCAGGTGATCGAATCTGTCGGACCGGTATTCCTTTGCACTTGAGATCGGACAGAAACGCTTGCCCGATGGAAGCAAGCCATGCCATTTGATCCGCACTCTGTAAATCTTCCGTTACATCCTGGATCAGGAAAAATGAATCCTTTAACTCTGTGAACAGAAAATGCTTGGAGTCGGCCTTCCTTTTTTTCGTCGATTTGCAGCTGAGCTCGAGAAGAAATTCCTTTGGATGCTTTTTCTTTCGACCGAAAGAAGACGGCGCATATCCTTCGAGGAGTTTTTCCGCGGCGGGGTTTAAAAGTGTTTTTTTCCCCGTCAAGAGAGCAAGAGGAAGCGGTACGGTCCACCAGCAAGGGAGCCCCGAGTCCGTTATTACCTCGTCGGGAGCCGCGTCTTCTTCCTGGGGAGAAGGTTGTGGGATTCTCCCCGCGGGAACGAGCTCCACTCCCCTGTCGGTAACCAGTAAAACCGGCGTTAAGGGTTCCATCAGCCGCTGCTCCGTCAAACAGGCGAAACCGTTCGATGAAAGTAATGCGAATACTTCGCAGACTTTTGTATCCGCATTTCCTCTTTCAAGGAGAGAAACTATCTGGTCCTTGGAGAAAATTGGGAAACCTTTCGCGGTCGCAAGTGCGCAATGCTCAACTCCGTGCAGATAAAGAGAACGAAGGAGCGACGACAGAGGGGATTCAAGCGTGGTGTTGTATCTCGCCTCTGCTCTATGCTCGTCCGACATCTTTTTCTCCTTCCAGAAGCGCGGTGATGAACTCGTGGACATCGAAGGGGCGCAGGTCGTCTTCGCCTTCTCCAAGGCCAACATATCGCACCGGCATTTTTAACTCTTCCGCTATCGCAAGAAGAATGCCGCCTTTCGCTGTATTATCGTATTTGGAAAGGACAACGCCCGAAAGAGGCATAATTTTATCGAATGTCTGCGCCTGAGCAAGCCCGTTCTGCCCCATCACTGCATCCAGAACGAGCAACGTTTCAAGAGGAGCGTCGCCTCGCTCTTTTTCAAGCACCCTGTAAATTTTGCCGAGTTCCTCCATGAGGTTATGCTTCGAATGAAGACGTCCGGCCGTATCGACAAGGAGAACATTCGCACGGTTCGATTTCGCTGCTGAGAGCGCGTCGAAGGCGACGGCGGCCGCGTCGCTTCCTTGTTGCTGGGCGATGACGCGAACTCCGGATCGCTCTCCCCATACTTTGAGCTGATCGATCGCGGCGGCGCGAAATGTGTCGGCGGCGGCAAAGACGACGCGTAGGCCTTCTTTCGTCCATTGAGAAGCAAGTTTCCCAGCTGTTGTTGTTTTCCCGCTTCCGTTGACGCCGACGAGAATGACTATGGTCAAGGTGCTTTTGTCCGGCGTTACCGCCTGTCCCATCAAAGG
The DNA here is from genome assembly GCA_001604435.1 of Synergistales bacterium Syner_01. Taxonomy (GTDB): domain Bacteria; phylum Synergistota; class Synergistia; order Synergistales; family Aminobacteriaceae; genus JAAYLU01. The sequence continues at coordinate 383 of LVBO01000246.1, read as the reverse complement.
AACAGCTGAAAGGCGGGCTGCTAAAATATCCGCGAAGAAGCTGAAAAGCTCCTCCGGCGTCTTGGCGCCGCGCGCGCGCGCCTCTTTTTTCAGCTCGTCGATCAATCTCAGGGAAAGCGTGACGCCTACATCTCCCGAGATAAGGACTTCCTCAAGACGTTCCCAGAATCCCTCATCTATGGCGCCGCCCGAAAAAATTCCCGAGAGTCCGCCGCTCCATTTTTTACGTACTCCCTGTAGACTTTTTTTAAGTTTTTCAAAAAAAGACATGTTGTGTTCGCCCTCCTCCTCCAGGCATGCAGTTCTTATTCATGCCCCGTCTCTTTGCTGTGTTCTCCGAACTCTTCTTTCGGGCGAGTGTGCGCTTTGTTCTTATGTCTTTT
>LVBO01000245.1 GCA_001604435.1 Synergistales bacterium Syner_01 | reverse complement strand
TCCGCGATCGAGGAGAGCGACGCAAGAGCCGCAGCATTGTCGGAGACGATCGGCGCGTCCGAAAAGTTTGCGCTGGTCATGATAAGCGCCCTCTTTCCTTCAAGAAGCAGATGATGCAGCGGCGTGTAGGGGAGCATGAGTCCAAGAGTCCGCTGTCCGGGAGCGACAAGAGGAGATACCGCGGCGACAGGGGATGAGCGAGGCTTCGTGCGAACACAACACAGCACCACAGGGCTAGCGGGAGAAGCCATAAGTTTTTTGGCAACATAGGGTATATAGGCAAGCTCCTCTGCAATCTCAAGAGAAGAAACCATCAGTGCGAACGGTTTATGCGCACGTCGCTTCCGCTCCCGCAGCGAGCCGACCGTCCTGTCGCAGAAGGGGGTGCATGCGATATGAAATCCCCCTATACCTTTTATCGCAACTATTTTCCCCTGGTCGAGCAACGAAGAACAACGACGTACGGCTTCGTCCCCTTTGCTCATCTCCATTCCTTCCGAATCCGTAAGCCAGACCTCCGGGCCGCAGAGGGGGCACGCATTCGGCTCGGCATGAAAACGTCTGTGCGACGAATCCTCGTACTCGCCGGCGCAGTCGTGGCACATCGCAAACGAAGCCATTGTGGTCTTCGGGCGATCATACGGAAGTTCGCGTATAATAGTGTACCGGGGGCCACAATCGGTGCAGTTGATGAAAGGGTAGCGATACCGGCGGTTTCCCGGATCTTTCATCTCGGCAAGACACTGTGCGCAGACAGCAAGATCCGCTGGAATCAGGGCGGTCTGCATAGTTTCTTTTCGGCTCTCCAAAATCTGGAAACGAGTGGGTGGACTCGATGATCGCCTTTTCTCGTCGAGGATTTTGACCGAGCCGATGAAGGATGCAGGAGGGTTTTCCCGAACGAGTCTCAAGAGGAAGCTGTCAAGGTGTTCTTCCTCGCCGTGCAGTTCCATCTCGACACCGTGAGATGTGTTCAGGGCATACCCCGAAATGCTCTCGGAGTTCGCGAGACGAACGCAAAAAGGACGGAACCCTACGCCCTGAACGATACCTGAAACAAGAATTCGTGTTTGAAAAACCATTGACAAACCTCCGTTCTAAAGGCATTGTAATGCATACGGAGGGAAAATGCATAGATGGACGGAGGAAGATACGATGCCGATACTTGAATACGGTTTGGTGCACGTCTATATGGGACACGGCAAAGGCAAGACCACAAGCGCCCTCGGTATCGTGCTTCGAATGGCTGGATGCGGCGGAAAATCCGCTGTGGTCCAGTTCATGAAAGGCTGGCCGTACAGCGAGGCGAAAGCTCTTCGGTTTCTCCCCGGAGTGACGCTTTTCCAGACGGGGAGACCGGATTATGTGTATCCGGACAAGATAGATCCTTTGGATTTCAGCGAGGCGGAACGCGGCGTTTCCATAGCGAGGGAAGCGGTGTTTTCAGGGGAGTATGACCTTGTGGTCCTTGACGAACTGAACGTCGCGCTTTCGTTCGGGCTTGTCCCGCTGGGGCGGGTGCTTGACCTCATTGAAGGCAAACCGCCTCAAGTGGAGCTTGTTTTCACAGGGAGAAATCCCCCGCAGGAACTCATTGATCGAGCCGATCTCATCACGGAGATGGTGGAAATACGACACCCTTTTCAAAAAGGTATCCTAGCCCGCAAAGGGATCGATTGCTGAGGATTTTTTTCGCCTTTCTCGCAAAATGCAACACGTCCGTTCAATATCTCATGAATATACACGAGGAATGAAATCGACATCTCTGGAGGTAGCATCTATGACG
>LVBO01000244.1 GCA_001604435.1 Synergistales bacterium Syner_01 | reverse complement strand
GGCCATCCGGAAGCCGTACCTGGCCAGAACGTAGAGGAAGTAGAGAATCAGCCCGTTGGAAATGAAGATGATACATTTCGCGAGCAGGCGCGGAAGCTTCTTGATGAACATCGTCACGCCGACGTGCTCATGGCGCCAGATACAGAGCGCCACGGAGAGCAGCGCCATCCAGATCATCACGTACCGCGACAGCTCCTCGGACCATCCCAGCGGAGACCGGACGACGTACCGGAAGAAAACTCCCGCGAGGACCGTGACCGTCATTACTATGGAGAGGAGAAAGACCGGGATCTCAAGTGCGCGCTCCAGCCCGTCGCCCACTTTACGGGCAATGAGAAAGAGACCTTTTTCCTCTGTTGTTCTTGAGCTGTTGCTCTCCATAAAACTCCCTGAAGGGGGAATAGGGCTTGCGCCCTATTTCCCCTCCTTTATAGCCTGCTCGATAGCGTCGAGGTACATCTGTGCGAGCGCGACGCCTTCATCCTTGTACGTCTCCTTGATAAACTCCATCGCGGAGGCAAGACCGACATCGCGGAACTCCTGAAGAGCATCGGGTGTGGGGGTGTTGATCTCCATACCGGCCTCGATAAGAGCAGGAAGCCCCTTCTCGGAGGACTCGATGATCCGGTTCAGGCCGCGTCCCGCGACGATCGCGGTGCGAGCCGCGGCGTCGACGATACCCCGCTCCTTTTCATCCAGCTTCTCGTAGAAGTCCTTGTTCATCACCCAGCAGTAGCTGCTGTAGAGGTGGTTCGTGATGGTGAGATACTTCTGTACCTCGAAGAGCTTTCCTGTAAGCACGATGGGAATGGGGTTGTGCTGTCCGTCGACAACGCCGGTCTGCAACGCCGTATACACCTCGGCCCACGCAACGGGAGTGGCCGCCGCGCCGTAGGCCTTCATCAGGTTCTGATGGGAGGGAAGGGTCATGGTCCGCATCTTGAGGCCCTTCATATCGGCAACAGTCTTGATCGCCCTTTTGTTGTTCGAAAGCTGGAAGAATCCGCCCGCCTCGCCGTAACCGAGAACTTTGAAACCGGCCTTCTCCTCTATCTCCTTCGCGAGATGCTGACCGAAGGGACCGTCGTAGACCTTCCATGCGATGTCGTAGTTGGGAATGGCGAAGGGAATGTCGACGATGCTGTAAAGGGGGTAGAACGCAGCCATGCCGCCCGCCGAAGCGATGTAGGTCTGGACGACGCCCAGCTTTACCTGCTCCATCGTCTCGCGTTCGTTTCCGAGCTGGCCTGCGGGGAAGATGTCGACTTTGATCGCGCCGTTGCTCTCGGCTTCAACCATGCTTTTGAAGACCGCGGTCATAGCCGCCGTCGCCACCTCGAACGGCTGTTGGGGGTTCAGATGGGCAAGTTTGATCGACTTCGTCGCCGCGAACGCCGCCGCGGACGTCAGCACAAGGCACGCTACCAGGAACATCAATGCGGATCTCTTCATTTTGTCTCCTCCTTTTCACTCTACGACTCCCTAAATAACACGGAAACCTCTCAAAAGGTACGGCCGCGAGCTTCACGGCTCCGCGCATCCGGCGACCGTAATCAAAGCCGTTTCCAGCCGCCGAAATCTCCTTCTCTGTGAAGCGGCATCACCTCCCCGAAAGAGTAGCTTCGGGCGGACGTGGTCCTTACAGCAATCCGGTCATCTTGTTGAATTCGTCGATTTTTTCGTCGATCCTGTCCGCCATCGCGTGAATAGCCCCCCAGTACTCCTCCGCGTCGTACCACTGGGCGTTGAGCTCCTCGGAGGTCTTCCCCTGCTGCTCCACCCAGGTGTAGTATTTCAGGTTGTGCACGCGCTTCCGATCCTGATAGGTCAGCTCAAGAAGTCCGTCCGTACGGACGCCGAGCACGTGGCGCGCATGGTCCGCAGCCGCGTTCATCTCGGAATAGGAGCCGAACTCATCCTCCATCTCCTTCAGACGCGAGCCGTACATCTCCATCGAGTCGGTAAAGACGGTCAGGATGACGTCCTTCGACGTCAGTTCGTAGTACTTCGCCATCTTGACCGCCATCAGCACGTTCGCCGCGCCGGAGATGCCCATCAGCGGAAGCTGGTCGATGAAGTCGTCCTTCAGGCCGAGCGAGCGCAGGTACTTATGTCCTGCGGGTTCGTTGCACAGGCGGATGAAGCCCATGCTGTCGTCGTCGTCGATGGCCATCACCAGGTCGGTGTTCTTGACGTTGTGCACCCAGGGAACGTGTTTGTCGCCGATACCTTCGATCCTGTGGGCGCCGAATCCGTTCTCCAGCAGCGTGGGACACTGCAGCGCCTCGCCGACGCCGACCTTGCTGTTCGGGAAGATTTTCTTAAGGTAGTCGCCGCAGGCGGTCGTTCCCGCCGAACCGGAGGTCACCACGACGCCCGCGTAGCGCCCGTCGGCGCCGAGCACTTCGCGGAGCACTTCCTCCATTGCGCTTCCTGTGACCTGATAGTGCCACAGATGGTTCCCCATCTCGTCGAACTGGTTGAAGACCACGATATTGTCCCGCGTACGGCGGAGCTCCCAGACTTTATCGTAGATCTCCTTGACGTTGCTCTCCGTCCCCGGAGTGGCGATGATCTCGCCCGCGACCGTTTCAAGCCAGTCGAAGCGCTCCCGGCTCATCCCTTCGGGAAGGATGGCGATGGACTCGCACCCCAGGAGCTGCGCGTTGTAGGCGCCGCCGCGGCAATAGTTTCCCGTGGAGGGCCACACGGCCTTCTGGTGAAGCGGATCGAACTGCCCGGTGACAAGACGCGGGGCGAGGCAGCCGAAGCTGGCGCCGACCTTGTGCGCCCCCGTCGGGAACCATTTGCCGACGATGGCGATGATGCGGGCGTCCACACCCGTCAGCGCCTTCGGGAGTTCTATATAGTTCACCTTTCCGAAGAGCCCTCCGGTCTTCTTCGGTTCGTTCTTCCACGTGATCCTGAAGAGGTTCGCGGAGTCGACGTCCCAAAGCCCGGTATTCTTCAGTTTTTCCTTGATGGCGATTGGCGTGTGGTTCTCCGGATCCTTCATCTGTTTAAAAGTCGGGATGACGATGTTGCGCTTTTTCGCCACTTCAACCGCGTTTTTCAAACCCTCTTCGTGAATTGTCAGGTCTATCGAATACGACATATCGCTCCTCCTACTCCAACCCCGGGTACAGAGGGTGTTTGTTGCAGCTCTCGAGTACTTCGGCTTTAATGGCGGCGAGTTCGGCTTCATTCTCGACGTTCCGCACGGCGCGGTCGATCCAGCGGGCGATCCGTCTCATGTCGTCGGCTCCGAAACCGCGTGTCGTGGCCGCGGGAGTACCGATCCGGATGCCGCTGGTCACGAAGGGGCTCTGCGTGTCGAACGGGACCGCGTTCTTGTTCACCGTCATTCCCGCCTTGTCAAGAGCGGCCTCGGCGGCTTTGCCGGTGACTCCCTTGGCGGTCAGGTTCACCAGGATGAGGTGGTTGTCCGTTCCGCCGGAGACAAGATGATAATCGAGCGAAAGCAACTCCTCGGCGAGCGCCTTCGCGTTTGCGACAACCTGCTTCTGGTACTCCTTGAAGGACGGCTGAAGCGCCTCGCGGAAGGCAACGGCCTTTGCGGCGATCACATGCATCAGAGGACCGCCCTGCATGCCGGGGAAGATGTTCTTGTCGATAGCCTTCGCGTACTCCGCCGTGGTCATGATCATGCCGCCGCGCGGGCCGCGAAGCGTCTTGTGCGTCGTCGAGGTGAGGAAGTGGCAGAACGGGACCGGGTCCTTGTGGCATCCGGCGGCGATCAGTCCGGCGATGTGGGCGATGTCGAAGAAGAGCAGCGCGCCGACCTTGTCCGCGATGGCGCGGAACTTCTCGGCGTCGATCTCGCGGGGGTATGCGGAGCCGCCGCAGACGATCATCTTCGGCTTGTGTTCGACGGCGAGACGCTCCACCTCGGCGAAGTCTATCTGCTCGGTCGTCTTGTCGACGCCGTAGGGAACGATGTTGTACAGCTTGCCGGAGAAGTTTACGGGGGATCCGTGGGTCAGATGTCCGCCGTGCGCGAGGTTCATGGCGAGAATGGTGTCCCCGGGCTGCAGCACGGAGAAGTAGACCGCCATATTCGCCTGCGATCCGGAGTGCGGCTGCACATTGACGTGGTCGCACCCGAAGATCTCTTTTGCCCGGTCGCGCGCCAGATCCTCCGCCCTGTCCACGACGTGACAGCCGCCGTAGTATCTGGCGTGCGGATAGCCTTCGGCGTACTTGTTCGTCATGACCGAACCCATTGCGGCAAGCACCGCGCGGGAGACGAAGTTCTCCGACGCGATCAGTTCGATACCGTTCCGCTGGCGGGCCAGCTCCTCGCCGATAGCCTCGAAAATCTCAGGATCGGCGTCCCGAAGAAACTCCTGCCCCTTCTCTAACATGGAAACCCACTCCTTTCAAGTTGTCCCGAAAAGTCCTCGATGGTAGGCTCGACAAGCATCGGCGCCCCCACCGATTTTCGTGCGCTCTCTATATCCTTCAGACCGTTCCCGGTCACGACGACGGCAACCCGTTCGCCCCGTCCGAGAAGTCCTTCTTTCGCCATTTTCCTGAACCCGGCGAACGCCGCCGCCCCCGCCGGCTCCCCGAAGACGCCCGTCTTCCGTGCAAGCTCGGGAATCGCGGACAGAATCTCCTCGTCGGAGACCGTAACCATATCGCCCTCGGAAGAGCGTACGGCCCGAAGCGCCTTGGCCCAGTTGCGGGGCGCGCCCACGGAAATGCTGTCCGCCACGGTATCGGCCGGGCCGAACGCAACGCGCTCCGCCTTGTTCTTGAACGCCTCGTAGATCGGCTTCGCTCCCTGCGCCTGGACGCCGACGATCTTCGGCATCCTGGAGATCAGCCCCATGCGGAGAAGATCGCTGAAGCCCTTGTACAATCCGCCGATGCAGCAGCCGTCGCCGACCGAGATGAACACCCTGTCCGGGAGATCCCAGCCCGTCTGCTCCGCGATCTCGAGCGCGCAGGTCTTCTTGCCCTCCACGAGGTACGGGTTGATCGCGCAATTCCGGTTGTACCAGCCGTACTTTTTAATCGCCGCCGTCGCAAGGTTGAAAACGTCCGCGTAGTCGCCCTTCACCAGGACGACCGTCGCGCCGTAGACCAGAAGCTGCGTCACCTTGGCGACAGGCGCCTTCTCCGGGACGAAGATGAAGCTGCGAAGACCGCCCACGGCCGCGAACCCCGAAAGAGAACTCGCCGCGTTGCCCGTGGAGGCGCAGGCGATCGTTCTCTGGTTGATGTCGATCGCCCGGGCCACGCCCACCGCGCTTGCGCGGTCCTTGAGCGACCCCGTCGGATTCCGCCCGTCGTCCTTCACCCTGAACTCCCGGACACCGTACTCCTCCGCCACCGCAGGACATTCGTACAAAGGCGTCCAACCCACCGCAAGGTGGGGGATGCTCCCCTTGTCCACTATCGGCAGGATCTCCTCGTACCGCCACAGAGAACGCTCGCGCCCGGAAAGCGACTCTTTCGTCATCGTCCGGGCAGCCTCCCCGTAGTCGTACAGCACGTCGAGCGTCCCGTCGAGACCGCAGGCAGGGCAGGTGTACTCAACCTCTCCCGGAGCGTACGAAGCTCCGCACAAGACACATTTCAATTCAACCGGCTGCGCCATGTATCTTCCTCCTTTTTTCTTCCTTTGCGGAGACGCGCTCTTTCCCCTGCCCGCGGACGCCGCGGCTCCCCGCCGAAATTTCTTTTCCGCGGGAAAGCCAAGACGCTAAAAGGCGTTCGGCCATCGCGTAGTACCCTCTGCAGGAGTCGACAAGCGCGTCTATTTCTATATACTCATCCACGATATGCACCAGCTCGCGGCGCGACGGTCCGTACACCGCTGTCGGAAGCATCCGCTCGGCCGCGTAATGGCATCCGTTGGTCCCGAATCCCGGCCGCGCCGACACATCCGAACAGAGTCCGGCTTCCTGAAGCGAGGACGAAAGCACGCGCAGAAACGGCGCATCGGACGGAATCGTCCATGCCGGAGCGTAATGGTTCCCCCTGATGGGAGCTCCCGTATAGCAGCGGTCCTCCATCACAGGGTACGACACCTTCGCCCTGAGGTCCGGAAGAACGCGGCCCGCCTCGTCCACAATCTCCTCGAACTGCCGGACGACGCCCTCCAACGTCTCGCCGAGCAGCAGACGCCTGTCGAACACCGCGGTGCAGCGCTCGGGAATCGCGCTGCTGTCGGGACGCGCCTCGCGCTGCGGGCTCTCTCTGTTATACGACGGTGAGGAAAAAAGATTGGTAAGGACGAGAATTCCTTCGCCGAGGAATTCGTCGCGCGGCGGGGTGAAACGGCTCTTGAGAAAGGAGAGAAACTCGACCATGACGTCCGCCGCGTTCACTCCGTACTCGGGGTGCGAGGAGTGGGCCATCCTGCCGAAAACATCGACGCGAATCTCCGCTCTCCCTCTCTGGCCCCGTTCAAGAAATAAACCGGAGGCCTCGCCGACGATCACGCAGTCGGGATCGGAAAAATCGCCGATGGCTTTGGAAGCGACCCGTTCGAACGTCTCCTGGTGCACCGCTCCGGCGACAAAAAGTCTGCCGTTCAAGACGTCGCTCCGGTCCCTTTTGAGCAACGACCCCGCGAGCATCATCGCGGCGAGCGCGCCTTTCTGGTCCGAGGCGGCTCTCCCGTAAATGCGGTTTTCTTCGATGAACGCGCCGAAGGGGTACTTGGACCACTCCGCCACGTCTCCCGCATCCACATGGTCCATCTGCGCCGTAAGAAGAAGACGCGGCCCCTCCGCGGAGAAGACGATCTCTCCCACGACGTTGCCGTACGAATCGATCACGACGGAGTCGTACCCAAGAGAGCGCATGCTCTCGGCGACGAAACGGGCGACGTCGCCCTCCCGGCCGGACACGCCGGGCCTGCGAAGGAGCTCCTGGCAGAGGTGAATCAGATCGTCCCGTCCGACGGAAGCAACAGCCTGCCGTAGGTTCCGAACACCGAACTCGTCCATGCCATCGCCTCCTTATTCGCCGCGTGCGCTCTCCAATCGCGAAAGGCTTCTCGACGAAGCCCGTCGCGACACTCTCCATCTTCTCTTGCTACCAAGATACACCAGATAGTATTATTTGCAAGAAGGAAAAAATGATATAATACTTCAGGAAAACCTATATCAAGGAGAAGACGAATGAATCTTCACCAACTGAGGATATTCTGCACGATCGTGGAAGAGGGCTCTTTCCGCCAGGCCGCGGAAAAGCTCTTCCTGTCGCAACCCTCCATAAGCCAGCAAGTCGCTTCGCTCGAAAAAAGCTACGACGTCCGCCTCTTCGAACGAAAAGGACGCTCCGTTTCGCTGACCCCCGAGGGACGCGCCCTCCACGTGCTCGCCTCGGACCTCCTCCGTCAGGCGGACGAGATCCCCGCTCGCTTCCGGGACATGCGCGCTCTCCGGTCCGGACGTCTGGAAATAGGCGTTTCGCCGTTCGCGGGCTTCTACATTCTCCCGAAAGCGCTCGTCGGTTTCCGGGAGAACTTTCCCGCCGTCTCCATTTCCGTCACGTCGGGGAATACCACCGAAATTCTCCGGGATTTGAAACGGGGAAACGTCGAGATGGTCATCCTCGGAAAAAGCTTTCCTTTCTCAAGGGACCCGGCGCTCACATACCGTCCTCTCGGCGACGACAGGCTCGTTCTGGTCGCCCCCAAAGGACACCCCTGGGCTTCGAGCGGGCAAGCGTCGTTCTCGGACGCGGAACGGCGCACGCTCATCCGCTTCGCCGGCGACTGTCCTCTCGCGACCTATGTGGATGAATTCCTGCTCCGCAACAGGATTTCCTTCGGAGAACAGGTCGAAACCGATGAAATCGAGTTGGCGAAGAACCTGGCCGAGGCAGGCGTCGGCGTCCTCATTACAAGCTCCCTCTCGGTGCAGGGGAGCATCGCGTCCGGCCGCCTCGCCCCCGTCATGCTCGAAGGAATGGACGACATGTCGTGGGAGATTCAATGCGTCTACTCTTCTTCGAAAGGACTCTCCTACCCCGGTTGGGAGATGGCGAAGCGCTTGGAAACAACCTGCCGCGAGCTGCTGCATTGAAGAGCCTCGCCCTATGTAAAAGGGGCTCCTTCGGAGCCCCTTTTTTGCTTCTCAGTCGATCCCCAGAAGTCCGGCGAGCTGCGCCGTCTTTTCCCTGAAGCTCGCCACGGTCTCCTGCAACGGGGCGGGCGTCGTCATGTCCACCCCGGCCTCCTTCAGAATATCCAGAGAGTACGCGGAACTCCCCCTCGACAGGAAACGCAGATAACGCTCGCGTTCCTCGACGCTTCCCTTCCGGAGTTGTCGCGTCAACATCGCCGCCGAAGTGAAGCCCGTCACGTATTTATAAACGTAGAACGCCGAGTAGAAATGAGGGATACGCGCCCACTCCACCTCGATTTCGGCATCGACCGTCATGTCGGGGCCGTGATAACGCTCGTTCAGCTCGCGCCAAACGGAGCAAAGAGAGTCCGCCGTCAGGGGCGCTCCCTGTTCCGCCGCGGCATGCATGTCCCGCTCGAACTCCGCGAACATCGCCTGCCGGTATACGGTGGTGCGCACCTGATCCAGGTAGTGGTTCAGAAGGTAGATTTTCTCCTCCCGAGAGGCCTTCTCAATCATCGATTCCAGCAGCAGCGACTCGTTCACCGTGGAGGCGACCTCCGCGAGAAAGATCGTGTAGTCTGCGTACACCTGAGGCTGCCTCTCCTGCGAATACCACGTGTGCAGAGAATGCCCCATCTCGTGGGCGATGGTGAAAACGTCGCGGAGCGTGCCGCTGTAGTTCAGCAGCACGAACGGGTGCGCGCCGTAGCTTCCCCACGAGTACGCCCCCTTCCGCTTCCCCTGATTCTCATATACGTCGACCCATCGGGCGGTGAATCCTTTCCGGAGAACATCCACATACTCCGCGCCGAGAGGGGCAAGCCCCTCGGTCACCATCTCCACCGCCTTCCCGTACGGTATGGCCGCATCCGGTTCGTCGGCAAGCGGCACGTTGAGGTCGTACATATGCAGCTCGTCCAGCGCGAGCGCCTTCTTTCTGAGGCGCATGTAGTCGTGCAGAGCGTCGAGATTTGCATTCACCGTCGCTACAACGTTGTCGTAAACCGATGCGGGGATGTTGTCCGCGTCGAGCGAGGCTTCCAGCGAGGAGGAGTACTTCCGGGCGGTCGCGTAGAAAATATCCCCCTTTACGCTTCCCGAGTAGAGCGCACCCAGAGAGTTCCGGTACTTCCCGTAGGTTCCCAGCAGTCCATCGAACGCCTCCTTGCGCACGCGGCGGTCGCGGGAGCGGCTCAGGAGGTAGTACCGCTCCTCCGAAAGCTCGGTTTCTTCGCCCTTCTCGTCGACGATCGCAGGGAACGTCAGATCGGCGTTCGTAAAAAGCGAGAACGCGGTCTCCGCGGTACGGGCCATTTCGGCGGAACGCGCCAAAAGCTCCTCCTCGCGCGGCGAGAGCACATGCTCCTTCGAGCGAAGCAGATTGTCGAAGAAGTGACGGTAGAGCGCGAGATCGTCGCAGCGCGCGATGAAGCCGCTCACCTTCTCCTCGCCTGCGGCAAGCACCTCCGGGTTGAAGAAAGAGCACACCGCCGCAAAGGACGAATAGAGCATTCCGGCCCTGTCCTCCATCCCCTGGTACAGAGCATCGGAGGTATTCTCGTGGCTCTTCATCGTTGCGTATGCATACAGCTTTCCCATACGTTCCGACGCCTTTTCCTCAAGGCGGAGAAATTCGAGAAGAGTTTCGGGAGATTCAAAAAGCCTTCCGCTGTAAGAGGCAATCAGCTCCATCTCGGAGCCGGCGAGACGGAAACTCTCCTCCCATGCCTCGTCCGAAGATTGAAGCGCCGAGAGATCCCAGGTATACTCGACAGGAATATCACTGCGTGGAGGGACTTTCCCTCCAAACGACAATTCCGTAAAAGCGGCCTTTTTTTCTGTTCTATCCGACTGAGTGCGAATCATAACGAAACTCCTTTCACAAACAAGGGAATTTTGAAAAATAAAGTTCAAACGGTTTTATTGACACGTCGCCCCGAAGACTATATCATTTTCCCGTCTGATTCTCAGGGAAGTTCTACTCAAATTCTCATCAAAGGAGCGTGTGAAAATGAAAAGACGAGTTCTTCTGCTTCTCGCCCTTGCACTCGTGGTCGCCTTCTCCGGGACGGCCTTCGCAGCGAAGGAAGGGTGGCCCGACCAGCTTCGCTTCATGGCCGGACCTCCGGGCGGCAACTGGTTCGCTCTCGGCGGCGCCCTCGCCGACATGTGGACGAAGGAAGTCCTTCAGACCACCAGCAGCACCGGCGGCGGCGTCGCCAACGTGGTGAACACGGACAACACCAAGGGCGATCTCGGATTTTCGGTAACATCGTTCGTCGGCGCGGCGGGCAAGGGAGAGGATCCCTTCAAGGCTCCCGCGAAGAACGCGGTCGTTATGTCGAACCTCTACACCCAGTTCACCTATTTCATCATGAGAAAAGACTACGCGGAACAGCACGGAATCAAAACACTCGGCGATTTCGTCGCGAAGAAGCTTCCTGTCCGCTTCGCCACGCTGAAGCCGGGAACCGCTTCCGAAGTGACCATCCGCGCCCTCTTCAAAAAAGGTTACGATATCGGCTGGGATGATATCCGCGGCTGGGGCGGCAAGGTCGAGTTCGCCTCCTATGAGGACGGCGCCAACCTGCTGGCCGACAACCACCTCGATATATTCGCCTTCTCCGTCGGACGAGTGGCCTCCATCGTCATGCAGATCGAGAATCAGGTCGACGTCCTTCTTCTTCCCGTCGAGCAGAGCGCGCTCGACGCCCTGGCGGCAGCCTACGGCACGGAGACCTTCATGATCGAACCCGGCATCTACAAGAGCGTGACCGAGCCCACACCGACAGTCGGCGACTATACCTGCGTCGTCATCCGCAAGGATCTTCCCGAGGACCTGGTCTACGAACTCTCCAAGGCGCTGTGGGCCAACCGCGACTCTCTCGCTCTGGCTGTTAAGGACATCGCCGAGCTTGAACTCAAAATGGCGCTTCCCGCGTCCGTCGAATCGCATCCGGGCGCAGTCAGGTTCTGGAAGGAACTGAAGCAATAGCATTCAAGAGATTTCCGCACTTCACGCGGGCGGTGGCGAATCACCGCCCGCTTTTAATTTTGAAAAGAACGACCTAGGAAGTGAGTGTACACAATGAGACAACTTCGAGGCAATACCCAGAAACTCTTTTATGCGTACGTCGTCGCCATGGGCCTCTTTCACCTCTATACGGCCATCTTCGGCAACTATGAAGCGTACCTCCAGCGCAGCATCCACCTGACATGGGTCCTCCCGATGTGCTTCGTCCTCTACCCGATATCCTCCAGAGCCCCCAAGGAGTATGTCCCGTTTTACGACTGGGTTTTGGCGGCGCTCTCCACGCTTCCGGGCATATACAACATGATCAACTACACGCACATCATCGAGCGCATCGCCCAGGTGGATCCCCTGACCACAACCCAGCTCGTGCTGGGAACGCTGCTTCTCGTCATCCTGATCGAAGCCACGCGCCGCGTCGTCGGCATTCCGCTCGCAATCATCGCAGCCTTCTTCGCAGGCTACATGTATTTCGGCCACCACATGCCCGGCATCATGAGGGGACTCTCCTTCACGTTCGAAGAGGTGATCGAGCATATCTACCTCACCGGCGAGGGCATCTTCTCCGTTCCGCTGGGGGTCTCGGCCGCCTTCGTCATGATCTTCCTCATTTTCGGCGGCTTTCTTGAAAAGAGCGGCGTCGGCGAATATTTCATGCACCTCGCCGAGGCCTTCACCGGCACCCAGGCGGGCGGCCCCGCGAAAATCGCCGTCGTGAGTTCCGCCCTCTTCGGCTCGATCTCCGGCTCCGCGGTCGCCAACGTCTACGGAACCGGCACATTCACCATCCCCTTGATGAAACGGATAGGGTACCCGGCGCACTTCGCAGGCGCCGTCGAGGCTGTCGCAAGCGCCGGAGGGCAGATAATGCCTCCGATCATGGGAGCGGGCGCTTTCATCATGGCTTCCTTCCTGGGGAGGCCCTACAGCGAAATCATGATCGCCGCTACGCTTCCCGCCATCCTCTACTACGGCGCGGTCATTTTCATGGTGCATCTCGGCGCGCTCAAGAACGGCCTGCAGGGGCTTGAACCGGACGAGCTTCCATCAAAGAAGGAAGTCCTGAAGAAGCTCTACTTCATCCTTCCCATCATAGGACTCGTCTACCTGCTGCTCGCGGGGTACACGCCGATGTGGTCGGCCACGATCGGCATAGGGCTTGCCTGGGGCGTTTCTCTGCTCAATCCCGGCAAACGAATGACGCCGCTCGACGCGATCGACGCGATCTACACAGGCGCCAAGAACATTCCGATGGTCTGCATAGCATGCGCCGCCGCGGGCATCGTCGTCGGCTCCGTAGGCCTTACGGGGTTCGGCTTCAAGTTCGTCGGATTCATCTTCGCCTTCGCGAAAGATATTCCGTTCGTCGCCCTGCTTCTGGTCATGCTCGTATCTCTCATCCTTGGCATGGGACTTCCGACCACAGGAGCGTACATCCTCGCAGCGGCGCTCGGCGTCCCGGCCCTCGCGCGCCTGGGCTTTCCGACGATCTCCGCCCACCTCTTCGTCTTCTACTTCGCCATCGTCTCGAACATCACGCCGCCCGTTGCGCTGGCCGCATACGCCGCGAGCTCCATCGCCGGCTCTCCTCCCAACAAAACCGGTTTTACGGCGATGCGCCTCGGCATACTGGCCTTCATCGTCCCCTTCGCCTTCTGCTACGACCCGGGCCTGATATTGAACGCCGGACTGTTCAACAACCTCACCGCCCTTGCGGGAGGCGTCGCCGCCATCTTCGCCATGGGATACGCCATGATCGGCTTCACCCGGAGGCCGCTCGCCCTCTGGCAGCGCGCGGTCTTCTGTATTGCCGGCGTTCTCTGTCTGAGCCCTCTGGAATTGTCCAAGGCGGCGGGAGTCGGCCTCCTGCTGCTGGGACTCTTCTTCTGGAGAAAACAGAAAGCGGAACACCGGATCGCGTAAGCACAAACGAAGGGGCCGCCTCCACGGCCCCTTCGTTATTATCTGTCGCCCGCGGGGCGGGAGGCGCTTCCGTCGATCACGAAAATCCTCGACGAGTGGGACTAAATGGCGGCGAACGGGCTTTCATCCGCTGAACGGGAGCAACTTGAAACCCTTCTGGAACGAATGGCGACGAATACGGAGGAGGATCAGAGATGACACGCAACTGGTTACACGAGGCGAGGGCGCTGGACGAGGCGGACCGGCTGAAGGGGTTCCGGAGCCGTTTTCACCTTCTCAAAGACGGAATATACATGGACGGTAACTCCTTGGGGCTTGCGTCGGTGGACGCGCTGAAGTCGTTGGAACGGGCCGCCGAGGAGTGGCGGACGCGGGGCATCGGCGGCTGGCTGGAGGCCGCGCCCGACTGGTTCACGTACGGTGAGCGCATCGGCGCGGCGATGGCGCCTCTTGTGGGCGCGCACCCCGACGAGGTGGTGATGACGGGATCGACGACGTCGAACCTGCATACGCTGGTGGCGACCTTTTTCACTCCCAAGGAAGGACGACGGAAGATTCTGGCCGACGAGCTGAACTTCCCCTCCGACCTCTACGCGCTGGAGAGCCAGATCCGCATGAAAGGCGGCGACCCGGCGCGCGACCTGCTGCTCGCCAAGAGCGCCGACGGGCGGACGTTGGACGAGGACGACATTATCGGCATGATGGACAAGACGGTTGCCCTCGCCTTGCTTCCGGGCGTGCTCTACAGGAGCGGGCAGCTTCTGGACATCCGGCGCCTCACGAAGGCCGCGCACGAGCGGGGCGTCGTGATCGGCTTCGACTGCGCCCACTCCGTCGGCTCGGTACCGCACGCATTCCACGACGACGACGTGGACTTCGCCTTCTGGTGCAGTTACAAGCACCTGAACGGCGGGCCGGGAGCTCCTGCGGGGCTCTTCGTCAACCGGCGTCACTTCGGGCGCGCTCCGGGTTTGGCCGGATGGTTCGGGTACGTGAAGGAACGTCAGTTCGACATGTCCATCACCTTCGAGCATGCTCAAAGCGCCGGGGGGTGGCAGATGGGGACTCCGTGCGTCCTCTCCGCGGCGTCGCTCGACGGCGCGCTGAAGCTTTTCAACGAGGCGGGGATCGGCGCGGTGCGCGAGAAGTCGCTGGCGTTGACGAGTTTTATGATCGACATGGTCGAAGAGCGCCTCTCCCCTCTCGGCTTCGAGGTGGGAACGCCCCGC
>LVBO01000243.1 GCA_001604435.1 Synergistales bacterium Syner_01 | reverse complement strand
CCCCGCGAGAAGGAAATCCTCTACTGGCTCTCTCAGGGGTTGAGCAACACCGAGGTGGCGGACAAAATGGTTCTCTCCGAGAAAACGGTGAAGAATCATGTGAGCCATGTGCTCAAAAAACTCGACCTTCGCGACAGAACCCAGGCCGCCATCCTCGCGTGGCGTATCGGCTTCGCGCAGCTCTCTCCGGATACTTTGGTACATATTTTGGAGAGCGAGGTGCGATAAGGTCTACCTTTGGAACAGACGCTCTTTTATACATAAAGGGGGCCTTCGATAATGCGTCGAGAGCCCCCTTTCAGGTGCGATATCAGTTCAAGAAGACGTAGCGTTTTTTTCGATCAGCTGGTACTGGCGGTTTTCGCGTTTAACTGAGATATCACCGACGAGAGCCAGCTTGCCTGCTGCTGGAGTTTCGCCAAACGGACTTCGGCCTTGGCGAAAGAGTCGTAGAGGCCTCTGGAGCGGACTTCTAACCTGCGTTCAAAATCTACAATGCGCTTATCGATGACTTTGATCTCGGACTGGAGCATACTGACCTGGCTGGCCACTCTTCCTTTAGGCGTAGTTGCGGTTCCCACCTCTACCGGAGTGGCGTCCACCATGTTGCCGATGTACTCGTCGGTATTGGCCATGAGCGTGTTCATAATCGCGGCTACTCCGTCCGGGTCTTTTGTTAAGGCCGCCATAAACTTGTCGGTGTTGAACTCGAGTTTTCCGCTCTTTCCGAAATCGGCTTTTTCGGTCGAGATGCCGATCTGAGAGAGCAAGGAAAACGGGGAACCGAGCCCGATTTTATCAAGAATATCGTCCGTTGCCTTGAGCGAAAACTGACGATTGGGGGAAGACTCGATCACAAGCTGATTGTTCACTACCTTTGCGCTCGCCATCGGGATGGGGTACGTCCTGCCTTGCGGGTCGTGGAGCATTTCATACGAATTGTTGATTTTGCTCGCGATGCTGCTCAGAGTATCCGAAGGCGTCACCTCGATCCGAGCGGTTCTCACTCCGACTGTAAGCTCGAAGGTCGAGTTCGATGTCACTCCCTCCGCAGCCATCGTCCCGAGAATGGCGTTTCCTGTTTTCTTTGTGTACTTCGCCTCGATCGGGTTCGTCATCAGCATACGAAGCTGCGACTTGCTTTGCCAGAGCATCGAATTTCCGTGCAGCAGTCCGAACTTCTTGAAAAAGTCGTCGCTCTTCTTCGAGTCCGTCGACTTTTCCTGCTTCGACTCCGTCAATCGAATGTTGATCCAATCCAGAACATCGTTGAAACTTGTTACGAAGTCCTTCACCCCGGTAACCGCTTTCTCAGCATCCTGGGTTATGTCCATGATCACCTTGCCGGGACCGTTGATGCTGAGCTTGACACCATCAAGCAGATCGTCGATTTGATTCGAGGAGCGGGTAATGGTAAGACCGTCGATCTTGAACTGAGCGTCTTGTGCTTCGATTCGATGCTCAGCGCCGGTGGCATTAAGACCAAGAATCGAAATCGGATCGTTCGGGTCCGTGCCTCCGGAGATGGTGAACACATTGGAATCCGCGGTATATGCCACCGTATACTTCGTTGCAAGCGCGGGTCTATCGGCGGAAAGCCATTCTATTTCGTCGCTTCCTTCGGTTAATTCGAAATGAGTGCCCTGTTTATAGACGGAGGCTTCGACTCTATAGGAAACATCGTAAGTGGCTCCGTCCGCCGGTTTATTTCCTATCCAAGTGATTGTACTTCCCGAAACCGTAAAGTCCGTGTTCTCCGTGTATCCCGAGATCGTGATCTTTCCGTTCGCGGGAGGCGTGGCGTCTACGGTAAAACCGAGGTCGTCATCGTTTCCAAGTGCGTTTCGGGTGATAGTGTGCGAAGTGATCTTCGGACCCGCGACAACGATATCCGCGACGGCGGGAGGATTTCCGACAGCCGTGAATCCGAGCCTGTCTTTGTCTCCCGTTCCTCTGGTGATCTCCCAGTCGGAAGTGTTCGTTCCCAGCCCCGTATTGGAGCTTCTGAGGACAAGCCTGTTGTCGATGACGGTCGCAGTAACGCCGATTCCTTCTCCGTACGCTTGACCGGTTGCAGGGTTGATTGTTGCATCTTTTGCGGCGTTGATTTTTTGGGCGATCGCGTGCAGAGAGTCCGTGGTAAGCACTTGGATATCCGCTCTTCGCCCTCCTACATTAATGGAGAAGGTTTTTGTACCATCCAAGCCCGCGGCTCCCATGGTGGTTGTGATTTGGTTGCTGAAGCGCGTCTCCGCGGCGGCCTTTCGGATCACTTCGATTTCATGACGCGCAATAGAAGCGCCCGCATCTACTGTCGCCGTGACCACGCTGGGGGCGTTGAGTCCCGAAATGACCGTGAACTCCGCGGCTTTCGCCTTGAAGACGGACTCCAGTTTTAAGGGGGTAACCGCACTACGCAGCGATTTCAGGCTTGCGGAAAACTCGTTGAAAAGCCCGATCTTCAGCTCAAGTGTATCGCGTTGCGTTACCCACTGTTCCTGTGGTTTCCGTGCTTTTTCCATAAGCTTGTCAGCCATTGCCCCCCAGTCTATCTGCGAGGAGATCCCGGGGATCGAAAAGGTCGACTGATATTCGGACATATAGAATCATCTCCCTGTCGAAGGGTATTTGTTCTCCCTTTCTTATCGGCGGAGTTGCCGCAGGTCTTAACGGTTTTTTCGCCTGTGTTGGAAAAAGTCATGGTACAATGTCTTCCGGCAAGATTATTTGCAGAAGACACGGCGAATGAAAAACGCCCTGTTTCTGTTTTTTCTGAAGGAGGGACGTTATGAAAGTGGTCATTGATGGAGAAGAACACGTTTTTTCCGAGGACATCGTCTCCAAGGAGGAGCTTTTTTCCGGAGTAAAAGAAGAAGCTGCCAGAAGAGGAAGGGTGGTCCGCTCTATTACCGTTGACGGAACAGCTTTGGAGGAGGATGCTTTTCTAGCGCTCTCCGGAGGAGTGGAAGCCCGTTTTGAAACGGTCCCGGTGCGGGAACTCGTTATGGATTCGCTTTCCGAGGGAACCAGGTATATGGCCCATCTTTCGGCCGGTCTTTCCAAGGTCGCGGATATGCTGGAAGCCGATAAGACGGCCGAAGGGCTGGGTCTTTTACGGCAGGCTGCGGAAGGTATCGGATGGTCTTTGCAGGTGATGCATAATTGCCAGATCCTTCTGGGGATCTCCGATACCGAAGTAGGCGACGGAAATGTCGGCGAGTTGAAGACGACCCTTGTGCAGGAACTGGAGAAAGCCTCATCGTCCATCGAAAACGGAAAACCCCTGGAACTTTCGTTCCGTATCCGCACCGGTGTGCTTCCCGGCATTCAGCGAATGGCGCACTATATGGAAACTCTTTTAGAGACCGGTCGGAAAGCAGTACAGTAGTTCTTTTTCGCAGGAGCTCAATAGAACCTGGAAAAAAAGACATATTTCGTCTCCGGGAAAAAGGGCCGATTTGTCTCTCTTCGCGATGAATCGAAGAGCGGCCGTTTTCTTTAGGGGCGCTTTTATAGACGGAAAAATCTGCTACAATATCCCCCGATTCCGCATTGTATCCGCCCTTGCGCGGGAGCTGCGGGGCAGCCGGAACTTGTGAGGAGGCACTCCTGTATTGACCCTTCGTAAAGGACTCGTTCTGTTTCTGCTTCTTTCTTTCGGCGTCAGCGCGCTTGTTCTTGCTTCAAGCGTCGATGCCGATACTTGGCGAACAATGGCAAATGCCGACGGTCGCTTGCTTTTGCTTGCGCTTCTCTTCGTCGGTGTGGCCTGGTGCTGCGATGCCGCGCGCTTTTGCGCCCTTGCGCGAGCCGCCGGTGAGCGGATCGGTTTTCGCCTTGGAATGGTGCTTACGTGGCTGCACTACTTCGGGTGTGCAGTAACGCCGATGCAAAGCGGCGGCGGCCCTTTTCAGGTGTATGTCCTCTACAAAAAAAAGGTGCCTCTTGGGAAAGGAATTGCGATTACGCTTATCAGGACATTGCTGACCCTTTTGATTCTTGGGCTTGTAGTTCCAGTAGCGGTCTTTATCGAGCCGGAACTTCTCAAAGGAAAGCTTTTCCTCAAAGGCGTCTTTTCCTACGTGCTTCTTTTTATTGTTGTGTCTTGGGTTCTGGTGCTCTTAAGCATTTTACGGCCTTTGCTGATAAAAAAATGGGGGAGGATCCTCACGCTTTGGCTGAAGCGATTCGGAGTGGTCAAGCCGGAAACGGTTCTCCGCGTTGTTCGGAGAATCAATCTCGAAGTCGATAACTATAACCTTAACTTCCGGATGTTTTTCTCTTGCGGTCTGAAATTTTTCTTGCTTGCCATCCTTTTCTCCGTGTTTCATCTGCTGTGCATTTTCTCCGTGCTCCCATGCCTGATCGCAGCGATGGGGCTTCCCTTCCATTACCTTCAGGCTGTACTTGCACAGGCGGTCTTCATGTTTTTGCTCTATTTCGTGCCTACCCCCGGCGCCAGCGGTGTCGCGGAAGGAGGCGGCGCAGCGATCTTCGGACTTCTCGTTCCCTGGAACATGGCCGGGGTGACCGCGATCGCATGGCGTTTTTTCACCGAATATCTTGCGATCGGCATGGGAGTGATTGTCGCTGTACGCTTGCTCGGATGGGGCGTTTCAGAAGAGATTTTTCATAAGGAGCCGTCCGACGGTGATGACCCTCTAATCGAAGAAACTGACGACGGGGGACGCCGTGACTGATATTCGCGCTGTTGTTTTTAAAATGCGGGGCGGAATCTGGACAGCGCTTTTTCTTGCCGTCTGGTTTCTGGCGGAGCCACCGGGGGCGTACCGTTCGTTTTTCGGTCTTCTTCTTGTCCTCCTTGGTCAGCTGCTGCGATTCTGGGCGGCCGGCTGTATCACCCGATACAGGGGAGAGCATGTCGGCGCGGCCCGGTTGACGACGTGGGGGCCGTACGGGGTTGTCCGGAACCCTCTCTACGGAGGAAATTGGCTCATAGGGGCCGGGTGGGGGGTATTCGCCGGATGGAAGGCGCTGCTTCTCTTTGTCCTTTCCTTCTGGGTTCTCTACTGCGCAATCATAGTGCCTTACGAAGAAGAGTATCTTTCAAAGACATTCGGAGATGCATACGCCCGCTATCATGCCGGCACCGGACGTTTTCTCCCCCGGGGAATCTCTCAAGACCGCCTGCGCGGGCCTTTCGATTTCTCCGTATTATGGCGAAGCGAGCGTCACTCTTTTTATGTAACGCTCGCCGGAACGCTTCTTTTGCTTTTTTTTGTCCGTTGACGTCAATCGGGCCGTCTC
>LVBO01000025.1 GCA_001604435.1 Synergistales bacterium Syner_01 | reverse complement strand
CGATCTGCCGGAGGTGCTGACGGGCGACTGGGCCATCGTCGACCCGCTCCTCTGGGATCCGGAGCGAAACGGCGACGTGCGGACCGTCGCGGTGCTCGGCGCGGGGGTCATCGCCCTCGAAATGGCGATGATGCTCCAGAATCTGGGGAAGAAGGTCATTCTGCTGAAGCACTCCGACCAGATTCTGCGCCGCCTCGACGGCGATGTCAAGAAAAAGGTCGGCCAGATCATGAAGAAGCGCGGCACGGACATCCGCGAGTACGTGCGCCTCTCCGAAGCCGTGCAGGAAGGCGGCGGGCTGATCCTCCGGGGAACCGCGAAGGACGAGCCGTTCGAGGAGCGGTGCGATCGCCTGCTGCTGGCCTCCAGCATGGAGCCTATCCTCGACGGATTCGGGCTGGAGAACGGCCCCGTCCGCGTGGAGAAAGGGTGCATCGCCGTCGACGACGCCATGATGACGTCGGTCGAGGGAGTGTACGCCGTCGGCGACTGCACGGGCGGAGCCATGCTGGCCCACCTCGCGGAGTACCAGGCGCTCTCTGCCGTGAGCCATATGACGGGCGGTTCGTACCGGGTGGACCTCGACGCCCTTCCGGCCTGCGTCTTCATCGAGCCGGAGGTCGCGACGGTCGGCCTCACCGAGGAGGAGGCCCGCGCGCGCGGCGAAGAGATCGTCTCCGCGAAGGCCCACTTCGGGGCCAACGGCATGGCGCTCGCCATGGGCGAGGGGGACGGCTTCGTCAAGGTGGTCGCCCGCGCCGCCGACAGGACGATCCTCGGAGTGCACATCATGGGGCCGGAGGCCGCCTCCCTCCTGGGAGAGGCCACGCTGGCGGTCGCGAAACACCTGACCGCCGAGGACGTCGCGAACACGATCCACGCGCACCCAACCCTGTGCGAGTGCTTCAGGGACGCCTGCCGCCGCGTGATGGAGGAGTAACAGTCCGTCCACGGGACGCAAGACATCGCCGATGCATTTGACCGCGCACAGTCAACGGCCTTCTTCGGAACGCGAGATGCTTCCGGGGACGGCCGTTATTTTCGCGAACACGTTCCTCTTTCCCCGCGGCCCCTCCGCCGTTCCGCCTTCAATCACCACGACCGGAGCGCCCCCCGAGCGCCTTTCATCCTTTTTCCTCGGGTGTTCCATCAAGCCGCGGAATCAATCGTTCTTTTCCAAAATGTCGCTTGACAGACGGACGAAAGAGGGTATCATAATCTTGTATCCAGGATTCAGGATTCAAAGACTCTCGGCGATAAAGGAGATGTCCCGATGATCGATTCCCACATGCACATTTTCGATGTCGGCGCGCTGCGCGGGGGCGACCTTTCCGCACGGTACATTCCGGAGCGGAGCGCCCTCTTCGACGACTACCGAAAGCTCTCGTCCCCCACCGGCGTCGACGGCGCGCTCCTCGTACAACCCAGCTTTCTGAAGACGGACAACTCCTTTCTGCTCCGCCACCTGGCGACGCAAAACACCTCCTTCGGACGCTTCGGCGTCGCCGTGGTCGATCCCCGCACGCCTCCCGAAACCTTGGAAGCGCTCCACTCCGCGGGAGTGGTCGGCATCCGTTTCAATCTCGTACAGACGGACGACGAGGCCCTTCGTTTCGAGCGGCGTCTCTACGCTTCGCTCTGGAAAACGCTCGACGCTCTCGGCATGCACGTCGAACTCCACGTGGAATCCGATCGGCTGATGAAGGTCGTCGACGCGCTCTATCCGCACGTCCCGAAGATCGTGATCGACCACTTCATGAGACCGTCGGAAGGGTTGAGGGGCTTCATAACGAAGACGCCCTCCATATACAAGGAGATCGCCCAATACGGAGACGAAGGGAAACTCTGGGTCAAAACATCCGCCGCCTACCGCGTCGTTCCCGACGCCCCGCACCGCGAGGCGGTCCGGAACTGTGCCGATCTCGCCGAAATGCTGACGGAGATGCTCGGGAGCAGACGCCTGCTCTGGGGAAGCGACTGGCCCTATACGCAGAACGCGGAAAAAGTGGAAGGGGCATCGCCCGACGAACAGTACCGGAACGTCGCCGCGACCCGCGAACTCTGGACGAAAGGAGGTACCCTGTACGACCCGGACGAGGCATTCCGGGAGCTGACCGGCTTTTGACTCTGGGCTTTCCGGCGTTTCCGCCGGAAACAAGGACCTCGGCCGCGTCACGGTCGGGGAGTGCGGACAAAGGAGGTTTTTCACCGATGAAACGGATTTTCGCAGCGATTCTCGTCTTGGTTCTTCTTGCGCCGGGCGCGGCGTTCGCCGCCTACCCGGAAAAACCGATCAACCACATCGTCCCCGCGGCGGCGGGCGGCGGATGGGACAGAGCGAGCCGCATCGTGACCGACGAATGGGGCGCGCAGCTCGGGCAGCCGTTCAAGTTCGACTACGTGCCGGGCGCGTCCGGCATGATCGGCATGAACAAGCTGAGAAACTCGGGAAAACAGGGGTACGCCACGGCCATCATCACCTTCAACATGGTCAACATCGCCGCGAAATACCAGAAGGACGCCTCGATAGGCTGGAACGACCTCGCCTTCGTCGGCAACATCATCACTGACCAGAACGCGGTCTTCGTCCACAAGGACTCTCCCTTCAACACGCTCCGGGAGCTGATCGAATACGGCAAGACGGCGTCGGAGCCTCTGAAGGTCGGCGGCGCCCACCCGACGGCGGTCTCCACGCTCGCGGCGCGTCTCTTCATCGAAAGAACCGGCATCAACGCCACCCTCGTCGCCTTCAACGGCGGCGCGGAGTCCAGAAAAGCGCTCGCAGGCAAGCATCTCGACGTGATCGTCAGCGTCTCCGCCTCCGCCGTCCCGATGAAGGACTTCTTTAAGGGGCTCGGCGTCTTCGCGAAGGACAACAAGGCCGCCGGAATCTTCGACATGCCTCCCGTCAACGAGGCGCTCCCCGGAATGGACTTCCCGGACTTCCTCGAACCCTTCGGGGTCGTCGTCTCCCGCGAGTTCATGGAGAAACATCCCGAGGAGTACGCCCGTCTCGTCGCCGCCTTCAAGGAAGCGATCTCTTCCGAGGGCGCGAAGAAACAGGCCGAGACCATGGGCATGGCGACGTTCGTCGACTACTGGAGCCCCGAGGAGTGCGAGAAGTTCGCGAAGGACTTCGACGTCGTCCTCGAGACCTACGCGTCGCTGATGCAGCAGTAGGTCGCCATGAAAAGGGTCGACAGGGGAGAGTTCATCGTCCCGGGAATCATGGGACTCTTCATAGCCGCCTACCACTGGCAGGTCCGGAGCATTCCGTCGGAAGTCCTGCTCTGGCCGTACCTGGTGACGGGCGTCCTCGCGGTCATGCTGGGCGCGACGCTCTTCAGAATCGCGAAGGGAGTGTACGGAGCGGCGAAGGGGTGGTCGCTGAAGAAACCGGCAGGTCTTCTCCTGGTGACGGCGCTCTACCTGTCGGCCATGCCGTTCCTCGGATATTCCGCGTCCAGCTTTCTTTTTCTCTTCGGGACGCAGGCATGGCTCGGAGCCGACAAGCGGACCGCGTTCATCGTCTCGCTCGTATTGACCGCGCTGCTCCATCTGGTGATGCTGCGGATCGTCGACCTCGACCTTCCTCGTCTGATCACGCCGCTGTTCACGCTGTAGGGGGGGACTTCCATGGATTATGAACTGATGACGAACGCGGTGCTCACCGTTTTTCAGCCGCAGATCATGGCCTGGCTCGTCGCGGGGCTTCTTCTGGGCTTCTTCATCGGCGCGGTGCCCGGTTTCAACGACACGAACATCCTCGCCATGATGCTCCCCTTCTCGGTCTATATGGGACCGCTGAAGGCGGTGATCTTCATGATGGCGGTTTTCGGCGGCTCGCAGGCGGCGGGGCCCATCCCGGCCATCCTGATGAACATGCCGGGGACCCCGTCCGCCGCCGCGGTCTGCCTCGACGGCTACGCGATGACGCGCAAGGGGCTCGCGAAGAAGGCGCTCGGGGCATCGCTGCTGGCCTCCACCTTCGGCGGCGTCTTCGGCGCGCTCGTCTGCATCTTCCTCGGGCCGCTGGTGGGACAGTACGCCCTCTCGTTCGGCCCGGCCGAGATGTTCATGCTTTCGATCTTCGGCCTCTCGGCCGTCGCTACCCTGGCGGGGAAAAATCCGCTCAAAGGACTGCTCTCCGCCGTCTTCGGTCTTCTGGTGGCCACCATCGGGATGGAGACGGTCATGGGGTACACCCGAAGCTCCTTCGGCTTCATGGAGCTGTACGACGGAGTGCCGCTCATCCCGGTACTGCTGGGACTCTTCGGCTTCGCCGAGCTGTTCGACATGGTGAACGAGGAGAACATCGTCGAGAACGCCGGAAAGGGCGCTTCCTCGTGCACGCTGTGGGACGGCATCCGCGAATCCATGAAGTACAAGCTTCTGATGCTCCGTTCCTCCGTCGTCGGGGTCATCATCGGCATCATTCCCGGCACCGGAGCGGCGATCGCCTCGTGGATCAGCTACGGACAGGCGAAGCAGACGTCGAAACACCCCGAGGAGTTCGGCAAGGGGAGCCCCGAAGCCCTCGTCGCCGTAAGCGCCTGTAACAACGCCGTCACCGGAGGCGCGCTCATCCCCACCATCACCCTCGGCATCCCCGGCAGCGGCACGACGCTCGTCATCATGACCGCGCTGATGATCAACAACATCCAACCGGGCCCCTCCATGTTCAACGAATTCGCCGGGGACGCCTACACCATCTTCTTCTCTCTTCTCGTAGGGAACGTGATCATGTTCTTCCTCGGCCTTGCAGCGTTCAGCATGTTTTCGAAGACGGCCTCCATCCCGACGAAGATCCTCGTCCCGATCATCGCCCTCTTCAGCCTGACGGGGAGTTTCGCGTTCCGCGAGATGTCCTTCGACTTCTCGCTCACGCTCATCTTCGGCCTCCTCGGCTGGCTGATGAAGCGCTACGGCTACTCGCCGCCCGCTTTCCTCCTCTCGCTCATCCTGGGGAAGCTGGCCGAGACGAACTTCATCTGGGCGATGAAGCTCGAAGGAGTGAAACTCTTCGTCCGCCCCATCGTCCTCGTCCTTCTCGCGCTCACCTTCGCGACGCTTCTGGCTCCCTTCTTCCTGCGCATGCTGAAGGAGCGGGGGAAGACCGCCCCGCGATAATCATTTTTTTCGCGTTCGTTTTCCCGAAGCATTGGGATAGAATAGGGACACAACCTCTACTTTCAGGAAGGAAGAGCATAGTGACCGATTCCCTTTTCGGGCTCGAAGAACCGCTTGTAACTAAACCGTTCCGCGAAATCATCTACGAACGGCTCCGGAAAGCCATTCTCAGCGGGGATCTTCCCCAGGGGGAGCACTTCAAGGATACCGACCTGGCGGCCAAGTTCGACGTCAGCCGTATGCCCGTCCGCGAAGCGCTGCGACGCCTGGAGGCCGAGGGGCTGATTCGGCAGATCCCGATGAAGGGCTTCGTCGTCGTCGAACTGACGCCCCAGGACGCGGCGGACATCTTTTCCGTCAGAAAGAGCCTGGAGGGGCTGGCGGCGGCCTATGCGTGCCGCCGCATCGCCCCCTCGGAGATCGAAGAGCTGAAAGAACTCGTCCGCACCGGAAGACTGCTCTTCGCGGAGCGCGGAGAGACGCTTTCCGAGGAGTACGGGGCGCTCACACGACGCTTCAGCAGAAAGTTCATCGACGCCTGCCGCGTTCCCCGCCTGATCCGGATGGTCTGGCACGAGCGCGAACTGCTGGAGCGCTTCCACGTGGTGGACAGAGTGCTCGAACGCCGCGGCGAACGCCTGCTCGACGACAGACAGGCGCTCGTCGACGCCTTCGAGGCGCGGGACGAGCGAAAAGCCCGGTCGGTGTGGGAAGAGCACCTCGAAAGTTCGCTGCAGGCGTATTTCGAATCGCTCGGCTGGGCGGAGCCGCCGGATCACATGTAGCATCCGTGGGAACATGTAGGCAAAACACGCGAAGCGCGGCTCCCGC
>LVBO01000242.1 GCA_001604435.1 Synergistales bacterium Syner_01 | reverse complement strand
CTTTTCAGGCTGCTCGCCGTCACTCGTCGAGGTAGGAATCGAAGTACCCCGAGATGTAGACAACCGGAGTTCCCTTGTCGCCCGAGCCGGAGACGAGGTCGCAAAGCGACCCCAGCAGGTCGGTCAGGCGGCGCGGCGTCGTCCCCAGCGCCGAGTGGGCGAAGCGGTCCATGGCGCCCTTGTTCCGGATCGCCTCCCGAACGGCTTCGTCCGGGGACTTGTCCCCCGCGTTGTCGGCGATATACTTGAACTTGACCTCCTTCGGGAGTCCCTCCAGGCCGTCGGTATAGCCGGGGGAAACTACCGGGTCGGCAAGCTCCCAGATGCCTCCGGCGGGGTCTTTGAATGCGCCGTCTCCGTACACGAGCACCTCGACGCGCTTCCCCGTTCTTGTCAAGAGTTCCTCCGAAAGCGCGCGAGCGAAGCGGCCGCTCTCCCGCGGAAAGAGCTTCACCGAGGTCTCGCTGCTGTAGTTGGACCCCAGGAGACCGTACTGCTCGTTGAATCCCTTACCCTCGGAGAGAGGCCCGGAGCAGAACTGGTCGAGGGAAAAGGCCGAAGCCCCGGCCTTCCCCAGAATTTCCCTGTGCAGGAAGCGGGCGTGGATGCTTGCCACGATGACCGTCTTCGAGAAGCGCAGCGCGGAGAGGGGGTTGTTGGCGAAGTGAATCCTGATCTTCCCCGGGTCCATGTCCTTGTAGTAGCTCACGTAGTCAACGCCGGTGAACGGATGCGGATAGCGGCCGAAGATCTCGTCGTACTCCTTCTCGCCGAAGAGGTCTCCGGAGAGCTGCCCGCCCTTCAGGTAGAAGGCGCGCGGGTCGATGAGCAAGTTACCCACCTCGTCGGCAGGGTAGGAGAGCAGCACGTGCAGCGTGCCGCGAACTCCTCGAGCGATGCCTTCGAGCAGGCGTCCGAAGCGGTTGCGGCTCAAAATGGGGAAGATCAGCGCGACGTCGCCTTCGGGAACCCGTCTACGGACATCCTCGGCGATGTCGTCCAATGTGACGTAGTTCCCCTGCGAACGGGCGAGCACCGACTCCGTCACGCCCACGATATCGCCGTCGCGGAATTCGAACGGATCACGCGGAGCCGCGGACGCCTTGACAAGTTCGTCGGCGACGATTGTGACCAGATCCGCCCCCTTCGAGAGGACTGGAAGCCGGATACCTCTTGCGGAAACACCTGTACAGCGCATAGAACCTCATTCCTTCCGTTTCGACTCGCCGCGCTTAAAGAAGCGGCGAACCTCGAATATACGCCGGGCCCCAACCGCACGGCATTCTGTGTTCAGTTCCTCGACCCGGTCGCTCGGAGAGGTGAAAATTCACTCCGCAACCGGGACGTTCAGTCCTGCGAAATCCCAGCCCGTCAGACCCGCTTTCGACAGATCCACTTCGACCTCGACGAGGCGCGCGACCTGCTCCGAATTCGGCAACTCATAGTAAGGCAATGTACGGAAGGCGTCGCCGATGTATTCGAGATCGTCGTCGGTCTCCGTCCAGTTCTTTCCGTCGAACCGCGACAGCTTCAGCGGTCCGGAGTACGCCCGAAGCGTCTTCCTCTCCAGCGTGTTGAAGCAGAAGGAGAAGTCGAAGTAGGATTGACCTCTCGAAACGGCATCGGGCATTCCCGCATCATGATAGCGCATGGCATCGCGTGGGACAAGCGCGAAAAGGCTCTTGAATCCGCTCGCTCTTCGGCAAAACCCACAGAAGAAATTACCTTCTCTCGTACCCTCCGCCGAGAGCGTGGAGGAAGTCGGCGCGCGCCGTGTACGCGTCGTATATCGAAGCCGCAAGCTTGTTCTGCGCGTTGACGAGGGCTACCCGCGCATCCAGAACGTCGAGGTTGGTTCCCGCCTGCACTCGGTAGCGCTGCAACGCCATACGGTAGTCCTCCTCGGCAAGGATCACCTGAGTACGCGCGACATCCGTTCTCTTCAGCGCGGATTCCAGGTTCAACCGCGCGGTGGCCACTTCGTGAATCACCTGTTTCTCCAGATCGTCCATCCGACCGAGAAACTCCCGGACCATGGAACGCCCCTTCTTCGCCTGCGAACGCACCTCGCCGTGATCGTACAGCGTCCACTGCGCGACGAGAGAAAGCGTCCACTGATCTTTCTTGTCCGGATAGAAGCCGTCACCGACGTCCTGATACTTCCCCTCGAAGAACAGCTGGGGTTTTCCCTGCCCCTCCGCCGCCGTCACGCTTTTCAGCGCGGCTTGGCGCATGAAATCAAGGGCGCGCATCTCCTGACGGCTCTCCAACGCCAACCGTTCGGGGTCGGGCGGGAATTCCACTCCCTCCAACGGCTTCTCCGGTTCGGGAAGCGCCGCCTTTTCGGGAAGTGCGATTCCAACGGCCCTCGAAAGCCCCTTCCAGGCAACGTTCACCGCATTCTCCGATTGGATTTGAAGCAGTTCCGCGTTGGAGACGTCCACCTGTACCCTGAGCACTTCGTTCTTCGCCACTGCCCCGTGCCTGAAAAGCGCCTCCACGACTGCGAGATGCTCTTTCGCCAGTCGCGCCGACTCCTCCGCGATCACAAGAAACGCTCGCGCGCGCTGGAGGTCGTAATACGCCCGCTTCACCCCGTTCTCCACCCCTTGGAGCGTACGGATCTCCCGCGCCCGCTGCGCCTCCGTCCGCAACCGGGCGGCGGCCCGGTTCGCCGAAAGCGAGCCTCCGCTGTACAGCACCTGAGTGAGCACGACCGCGGTCCTCCACGTGTTCTCGAACCCTTCCAGGATATAGCCGCCCGTCGGCCGGCCCGTCCCGTCGAACACGGGGTTCCGGGCATCCTCGTTGTATCTGGTGTAGCTCGCCTGCACCTGCAGCTTCGGCCCCATCGCGGACGAGGCCTTCTCCACATCGGCTTCCGACTGAACGACCTGCTCTCCGGCCACCGCGAGCGACGGGTTGTGCTCGCGGGCAAGAGCGAGCGCCATCTCAAGAGTCAGCGTTCCCCCGGCGCCGTACGCATACCCCTGCACGGCGAACAAAAAAGAATACAGAACCAACAGCACCACGCATGCTTTTCTACGCATACACAAAAACAATCCTTTCCGTTGGACAAATACGAAGCGCACACACTCCGGAAAACCGTAGACGCATCATCGATACGCCCCTCTCTCCGAAAGACGAACTCTATCCAAGAGACGAATCCTCTCGAAGTCCCACTCCACCGGACGGAGCGTCACCCAGCCCACCCACTCTCTTTTCAAGCGCGAGGCCAGTTCAAGCGACACCGCCGTGTTGACCACTCCGGAAAGCGGCCATAGCAGTTCCGTTCCTCCATCCGATGCGAACGATACGTCCTTTCTCGAAATGGAGACGCAGCCGACCCAGATTTTTCTGCGAAACTCCATCTGAAAAGAGTAGTCTTTCATTGAAATAGGGAGCGGGCAATGGGCTTGAAAGATCGACTCCATAACGCTCGTTCCAGAACCCGAACGCTTGAACAGAGAGAGCGCGGCGTACCCCTCGAAGGCCTCCCAATCCCCCAAGATCTTCCTCTCTCCGCGCCGGCGGTCCTCCTGATACTCCTGGAAAAGATCTTTCAAGCTCTCGTCTTCGGGCGGTCCCCAATAAAAAGACACCACGTGGTCCATTCGTATCCTCCTATTCGGATGGAACACATGGTTCGGCTCCATCAAGACATAGATACCTGTCGTCGGCGGGTATCTTGAAGAAGAGACTGTACAGAACGGGAACGAGCAGCAGCGTCAGGAACGTGCCTCCGAAAAGCCCTCCCATGATCGTGGCCGACAGAGCGGAGAAGAAGGGATCGAATATCAGAGGCAGCATCCCGAGAATCGTCGTTCCGGCAGCCATGGTAACCGGACGCAGTCTGCTGACGGCGGAGTCCAGAATCGCCTGATAGGGGTGCTTCCCATCGGCTATATCCAACTCTATCTGGTCGATCAGGACAATGGCGTTCTTGATGACCATGCCGGAGAGCCCCAGAAACCCCAGAATCGCCATGAAACCGAAAGCCTGGCCGGTCAGGAGGAAGCAAATCGTCACACCGATGATGGAAAACGGTACCGTGAGAAAGACGATGAGCGCCCTTCTGACTGAATTGAAGAGACCGAGCACGAGAACGAACATGGCGACCAGGCAGATGGGGAAGGAAATCTTCAGCGGATCCACCGCTTCCTTGGAATCCAGATACTCTCCGGCCCACTCCAGCGAATAGCCCGACGGCAGCATGATGGTTTCCATCTCATCCTTCACTTCCCGCCGCAGTGTTTCGGCCAGTCCGACCACAGGATTCGCTTGCACGGTAACGGCCTTCTGCCTGTTCTGACGCTTGATCATCGGATCTTCCCAGACGGTTTCCACGCCGGAGGCGACTTGAAGCATCGGAATATAGGACCCCGCCGGAGCGCTCCAGACCTGGACGTCCTCCATGTTCTGCACCGACGCGCGCTCCTCTTCCACCGGACGGGCGACGATGGGAAGCAGGACATCGCCTTCGCGGAAGAGCCCCATGGCAACTCCGTTGAAGTTGAACTGGAGCGCCTGCGCGAGATCCTGCCGGCTGATCCCTACCCGCCGGGCGGGGTCTTCGGAAAAGACGGGGCGAACGGCCTGAACCGGCGTCCTCCAGTTTACCTGCACATCGCGAGCATTGGGGTTCGCTCTCATTACCGCTTGCGCTTTTTCGGCGATCTTCTTGAGCTGGTCCACATCCGGCCCCCTGAACCTGGCCTCGACCGTGAACTCCCTCGACGGGCCGGTGATGAACTTGGTACAGTGGGCCTGTACGTCCGGTATGTTATGGCGCATGAACTTCTCGGTTTCATAGATCAGATCGTCGACCATGCGGTAGTCTTCGACCTCCACAAGAAGTTGCGCGTAGCTCGAATTCGGGTCCTCCCGGTTGTACGTGAGGATAAACCGAAGCGTCCCCTCCCCCGCGAATGCGGAAACGTTCTTCACTCCGTCGAGTCCCGAGACATACTCCTCGATTTCCTTTAAAGACCTTAATGTATTCTCGATTCGCGTCCCTTCGGGTCTCCATATGTTGACGTAATAGTATCTCTGGGTCGAGGCCGGAAAGAGGTTTGTGGGTACCAGAGCGAATCCGAGCACCGAAAGAACAAGGAGAATCAGCGATACCGCGACCACCGCGGCGCGATGTTTCAAGAAACCGTGGACTGCCCCGCGGTATATCCTGTACATGGGTTTATCGTACGGATCCCTGTCGCCCGACGAATCGGGGGCATGAAGAAAGCGTACGCAGAGCAAAGGCGTCACCGAGACGGCCAGCACCCAACTCATCGAAAGAGAGATCGCCATCACCCGAAAGAGAGACTGGGCGAATTCACTCACCTGCCCCGGAGCGAAACCAATCGCCGTAAAAGCCAGTACGGAAACGCCCGTAGCGCCGAGCAGAGGCCACTGCGTATCCCGCACCACGTCGCACGCGGCTTTCTTTTTGTCGGTCCCTCTGGCGACTGCTATCAAGAAGCCGTCGGCAACCACGATCGCGTTGTCCACCAACATACCGAGCGCCAAAATAAGAGATCCCAGCGAAACCTTCTGAAAATCGACGTTCAGAAGATACATGCCGACAAAGGTAACCAGGATATTCAGCACCAGAACAACTCCGATAAGAAGTCCGCTCCTCCACCCCATGAAGAGCAGAAGAAGACCGATGACGATCACTACCGCCTCGAGAAGGTTGACAAGGAACGTATTCACGGAATCGGTGACTATGTCACTCTGGTAGTAGATCGAGTGCATCTCCATACCCAGAGGTTTCGTCGCTTCGAGTTCGGCGATCCGCCGACGCACTGTCTCGCCCATCCTCACGACGTTGCCGCCGTCCACCGTGGATACGCCTATCCCGATGGCCGGGCGCCCGTTGAACCGCATCATGTTCGCCGGGGGTTCCGCGAAAC
>LVBO01000241.1 GCA_001604435.1 Synergistales bacterium Syner_01 | reverse complement strand
GCCTTACGGCAGACGAAGGCAATATCTCCTCCTGAACGGCCGTCGGTCAGCCTCGCCAGAGTCGGAATGCGGATCTCCGCCGACAGCGGTTTTTTCCGCAGATGAATCTCGAAGATCTTCTCCCGGGCAGCGGCGTCAGGTTTCGGTAGTTCAAGAACGAGGTCGAATCTCCCGCTGGAGAGCAGCGACGGGTCGACGAGGTCGAGCCGGTTCGTCGTCGCCAGGATTACCACGCCTTTCAGCTCTTCTATGCCGCTCATCTCGGCAAGGAACTGACTGATAACCCGCTCGGTGAAGCTTGCCCCGCTGCCGCTATCCTTCCCGCGAACCGGAACAAGAGATTCGATCTCGTCGAAGTAGAGGATGGAAGGCGCTGCCTGCTTCGCGGTACGGAAGACTTCGCGGATTGCGCGTTCACTTTCGCCGACGTATTTCGACATGAGCGCCGGTCCCTTCACGGAGATGAAGTTCACGCCGCTCTCATGCGCGAGCGCCTTTGCGAGAAGCGTTTTGCCCGTTCCGGAAACTCCGTGGAGCATGATGCCCTTTGGAGGCGAGATGGCGAATTTCTCGAAGATGTCGGCATGCTGCAATGGCCATTGGACCGCGTCGTGCAGCTCTTCTTTGA
Source organism: Synergistales bacterium Syner_01 (assembly GCA_001604435.1). GTDB lineage: Bacteria > Synergistota > Synergistia > Synergistales > Aminobacteriaceae > JAAYLU01. Next base: position 6,075 of record LVBO01000241.1, on the reverse strand, counting down.
TGTCGTCGAGTCCGCCGATATCGCGCCACGAGACATCTGGGATCTCGACGAAGACCTCGCGTATGGCGGAAGGATCGACCTCTCGGAACGCGTCGAGGAAGTGGTCCATCCGGACGTCCATCGCGAGAAGACGGTCGTACGGAATCTCCTCCATCTCCATGTCGATCTCGGGAAGCAGTTCGCGCAGGCTGGCCATTGCGGCTTCCTTGGCGAGGGCTTCAATATCCGCGCCGACGTATCCGTGCGTCATATCGGCCAGGCGGCGAAGATCCACGTCGGCCGCCAGCGGCATTCCGCGCGTGTGAATGGTGAGAATCTCATGCCGTCCCTTCTTATCGGGAATGGGTATGGAGATCTCTCTGTCGAAGCGGCCGGGTCGCCTGAGCGCCGGGTCGAGCGTGTTCGGTATGTTGGTCGCGCCGATGACCACGATTTGGCCGCGGGACTCAAGTCCGTCCATGAGCGCCAGAAGCTGGGCGACAACTCTGCGTTCGACCTGTTTTTCTCCGCCCATCTCCTCCCGCTTGGGCGCGATGGCGTCGATCTCGTCGATGAAGATGATCGAGGGCGCATGGGCCTGCGCGTCTTCGAAAACGTTCCGCAACCGTTCTTCGCTTTCGCCGTAGAACTTCCCGATGACCTCGGGGCCGGAGATGTGGGTGAAATAGACGTCCGTCTCCGCGGCTACAGCCCTCGCGATAACGGTCTTACCGGTACCCGGAGGGCCGTAGAGCAGCACGCCCTTCGGAGGCTGCACGCCAAGACGGTCGAAGACCTGCGGAAAACGCAGCGGCAGCTCGATCATCTCGCGGATTCGCTGGATCTGGGGACCGAGACCGCCGATATCCTCGTAGGAAATTTTCGCCTTCTTCTCGCCTTCCGCCTGCTTTTCCACGTTCACATAGGTTGATTTGCTTATGATCACCGTCCCGGAAGGCGTCGTGTCGACGACCCGGAAGTCGCAGATCCTTGCGCCGAAGAGGTTTGTGCGTACCCTGTCGTCCGTGATTACCGGGAGGCCTTCAAGGAGGGATCGAATATACGCGGCGTCGCGCTCTTTCTCCAACAGCGCCGTGGACGTAAGAGGACGGAGCGTGACGCTTCCTGCGAAATGGTGCGTCGTCTTATGGACGGACACCTTGTCGTCGATACTCGCCTGCGCGTTGTCTCTGGTGATGCCGTCGATCTGGACGACGCCCTTCGCGCCCCCGGAGGCCACAAGATCGGAATCGCACGAGAGGATCCGGACGGGAGTCCGGCGTTTCCCTTCTATTTCGACTATCTGTCCTTCCGATAGGCCCAGCGCTGCCATGTCCTCGGGAGAGATGCGGGCGATGCTGTGTCCGACATCCTTGGGCATGGCTTCCTTGACTTTCAGCATGTGTGACTTCCTCTCTTCATGGAGTGTTCTGCGGCAACCATAGTATCATACCCTGCGGTCGCCGTTCATCCGGACCGCAGGGTATGGAAAGGGCGGAGAATGTTTTTTGCGGAGAAATCAGCGGGCGGCTACCGGTTCGATACGTCCCGGATAGGCTTCAAGAGCCAGCTTGAGAATATCCATCGCCTTGACGAGCTCTTCATTCTTCAGAACGTATGCAAGCCGGAATTCCTGCTTGCCCAGCCCCGGAGTCGCGTAGAATCCCTCGCCGGCGGACGCCATGACTGTTTCCCCGTCGACGTCGAAGTTCTGAAGCATCCAGATGATGAACTTCTCCGCGTCGTCGACAGGGAGCTTCACCATGACATAGAAGGCGCCCTTCGGTTCGGAGCAGATAACGCCGGGCATCTTCTTGAGCGCGGCGTAGAGCGTGTCGCGTCGCGACTGGTACTCCTTGTTCACTTCTTCAAGGTACGATTTAGGCGTACCGTACAGCGCGGCGGCGCCGACCTGTTCAAGCGTGGGAACGCAGAGGCGGCCCTGCGCTATCTTGAGCACCTGGGCCATGAAATCCTTGTTCTTGCACGCGATGCACCCGATGCGGGCGCCGCAGGCGCTGTAGCGCTTCGAAACGGAATCGACGATAACAACTCTGTCCAGTATTTCCGGCAGGTGTCCGAAGCTTGTGTATTTCAATCCGTCGTAGACGAACTCACGGTAGACCTCGTCGGCGACGATGTACAGGTTGTGCCTGAGCGCAAGCTCCGCAAGCATGTCCATCTCGTCGCGGGTGTAGATCGTTCCGGTCGGGTTTCCAGGATTCGCCACAAGGATGGCCCGTGTGCGCGGCGTGACAAGCGCTTCGATTTGCTCCTTGGAGGGAAGATGGAAGCCTTCTTCGGCTTTTGTCGTGATCGGGACTACTTTGACGTTCACACTCTGTGCAAACGCGTTATAATTGGCGTAGAATGGTTCCGGGATGAGCACTTCGTCTTCGGGGTCGCACATCGTCATAAACGCGAAAAGAAGGGCTTCGCTGCCTCCGTTGGTGACAATGATGTCCTCTCTGTCGAAGGGGATGTTGAACTCTTTGTAGTAGCGGCTTATCGCATCTCGCAGATCGTTGTTCCCCTGGGAGGTTGCGTACGCGATAACCTCCTGCGAAAAGTCCTTGATGGCCTTGAGGAACGATTCGGGTGTTTTGATGTCCGGCTGCCCGATATTGAGAGGATAGATCTTCTTCCCCTTCGCTCGCGCCTCCTCCGCGTACGGCAACAGTCTACGCACCGGAGACGATTGCATAGCCAGGACTCTTTCGGAAAACTTCACCTTGATGACCCCCTTGATTTGAAATGAAGTGGATGGACCGCTGAAGAAAATGATAACATAAAATGCAGAGGTTTTTGCAGAAAAAAACGAGCACTCGAGACAAATCGATCCATTAGTGAAAAGAAAACTTTCCGAAGGTGGCGAGGACGATGAAAAGAATGGATATGTTAAAGAACTTGGCGACAGACAACGGCAAGAAAATGGTTCTTCTTGTCATGGACGGTATAGGGGGGCTCCCGGGCCCGGAGGGGAAAACGGAACTCGAAGCCGCGGCGACACCGAACATGGACGCCCTGGCGAGGAAGAGCGAACTCGGCCTTCTGGATATGGTCGATGTGGGCATAACTCCGGGAAGCGGCCCGGGGCATCTCTCCCTTTTCGGATACGACCCCATGGAGTATTCCATCGGGCGCGGAATTCTCGAGGCCATGGGAGTCGGGGCTCTTGTCGGCCCCGGAGACGTGTGCGCAAGGGGGAACTTCTGCACCCGTTCCGACGACGATGTAATCACCGACAGGCGTGCGGGGCGCATCGCCACGGAGAAGAGCGCGCTCGTCGTGCGGAAGCTTGCGGAATCGATCAAGGAGATCGACGGCGTCGGAGTTACTTTTTACCCGGGGAAGGAGCATCGCTTCGTCGTCGTCTTCTCGGGAGAGGGACTGACCGAACACGTTGCGGACGCGGACCCTCAGCAGGAAGGCAGTCCGATGCGCTGGGCGCGGTCGACCGATTCGGACGGCGAACGTATGGCGGAAGTGGCGAACGCCTTCATTAAGAAGGTCGCGGAGGTACTGAGAGGCGAAGCGCCGGCGAACGGTTGCCTTCTTCGCGGTTTTTCCTCCGCGCCCGATATCCCGCTTATGGGAGACGTCTATGCGATGAAACCCGTAGCGATCGCCACGTACCCGATGTACAAGGGCCTTGCCAAGCTCGTCGGAATGAACGTCGTCGAAGCGGGCGAGACTCTTGATCAGCTCTTCGATAGCGTTGGCCGTCTTTGGAACGACTACGACTACTTCTACGTCCATGTGAAGTATACGGACAGCCGCGGCGAGGACGGCGATTTCGAAGGCAAGAAAAAAGTGGTGGAAACAGTCGACGCGCTGCTGCCACGTCTGCTCGGCCTTTCGCCCGACGTCCTCGTCATCACCGGAGACCACAGCACGCCGAGCGTGATGAGCGGTCATTCGTGGCATCCGGTGCCCTTCCTGCTCACAAGCGGATTTGTTCGCGGGGGCGACTCGAAGTCGTTCGATGAACGCGAATGCCGCATCGGCGCAAGCGGGCGCATCGAGGCGAAAAAACTTCTCGGCCTGATGCTGGCGCACGCCCGCAGGCTCGATAAATTCGGCGCGTAATTGCGCCGATGTTTTTTATGAGGTGATTGAGTGGAAGAACAGCAGATTTGCACGATCGGCGAAATACGACGGATGTCGAAGGACGAGAAATTCAAGGTGCTGGGCGTCGTTGTCAAATCGTCGACCCGAAAGGATAAAAACGGGAAGAACTATTGGGATCTCGGCATCATGGACTGCGAAGGGACGATTGAAGGGAAAGTGTGGTCGAACGCGCAGTGGTGGGATAGGAGAAATGCTCCGCTGCTCGTCGCCGAGCCTGCGGATTCGGAACTTCTTCGTGATCTTATCGGAAAGACGGTAGGATTGGTCGGCCAGGTTACGGAGTTCAAAGGACAACAGCAGTTCAATTTCAATGCGGTCTCTCTTGTCAATCAGGAAAAATACCCGCCGCATCAGTATGTCCAGCGTTCTCCGGTACCGGAGGAGACTCTAGAAGGAGCTTTCCTGGAGCTTTTGGGAGCATGCGAAGGTCCCGTAGGCGATTTTCTTCATTTTGTCTTCTTCAAGAAAAACCTGTGGGAGCGTTTCAAGACATGCCCGGCCGCAGTTTCCCACCATCACGCGTACGTCGGCGGCCTTCTGGAGCATACGGTCGCCGTGGCGCGTACGGCGAAAAACATTGTCGAAGCGGGAATATCCGGCGGTTACGAAGCGGATGTCGCCGTCGCATTGGCGGGAGCGCTGCTCCATGATCTTGGCAAGATGGAGGCCTATCGTCTTGTTCCCGCGCCTGTGATGACCGTAGCGGGGACCTTTCACGATCATATTGTGATCGGGTACAGCATGTTCGAATCCCTCGCCCGGGATTTCGGCCTTGACGAACGGCTCTTTCTGGCGATAGGGCATATCATTGTCAGCCACCACGGATGCAGGGAGTACGGTTCACCGGTGCTTCCCGCGACCCCGGAAGCCATGGCGGTGAGCGCGGCGGACGAGATGGATTTCCGGCTCTTCTGCTGGAAGCATTCCGTGGACCAGATGGAGGACGGGCGGGAGATATCCGATTTCAATCCCTCCGCTCAGAGACGTTTCTGGAAATGGGAGGCAAGCAATGGGGTATAAGCTGAACATTTCTCCTTCGGATGACGGACGGCGTCTGGACAAAACGATCCGCTCGATTTGGCCGGCGTTGCCGCTCAGCGTTGTGATGAAAGGCATCAGGACCGGCTCCGTCCGGTTGGACGGGAAGAAAGCCGCCTGCGACGTCAGAATTTCTGCGGGGCAGGAGCTTTATGTTCCGTGGGAAGGTCCCGCGGCAAGAGAAGAAGGCTTCCGGTATCGCCGTACCCTTCCTGTTCTGTACGAGGATGAGCGCCTGCTGGCTGTGAACAAGCCGGAAAACCTGCTTGTGCAGCCGGACCGGAAGGATCAGGACAATGTGCTCGACAGGGTGAAGTACATGAGGAGCCTTGAAGGGGCCGAGGAGAGAGCCTACGCAGTGCACAGGCTGGACAGGAACACGACGGGGGTGCTTCTGGTGGCCCTCTCGGGAGTCTCGCTCCGCATTCTCCAGGAGGCCTTCCGGGCTCGTGAAGTCCGAAAGACGTATCTCGCCGTGGTTTCAGGGGTTCCTCCTGCAAAGGGGGAGATCGACGCCCCTTTGCTCAAGGATCCCGCTTCCAACACCGTAAAGGTGGATCCCTCGGGGAAGGAGGCGCTCACGCGCTACAGACTTCTCGCAGCCGGAGGGGACGTTTCCCTCGTCGAAATCGACCTCGTTACGGGCCGCTCCCACCAGGCGCGAGTGCACATGGCGTCTATAGGTCATTCGATTCTGGGAGATATTCGCTACGGCAGCGAAAATGTCAATGCCAAGTGGAGGAAGAGGGGGATTCGCCGCCCTCTCCTGCACAGTTATCAGGTTGTCTTCGGGAACCTTCTGGGAGAGCTCGAATCGCTTTCGGGTATGCGGATAACAGCACCTCTTCCGGAGGATATGGGGGAGCTTCTGCGTTCAAGAGGATGGAAGCCTCCGGTTTAAAACAGGTTCTCCCAGAAAAGAACCGA
>LVBO01000240.1 GCA_001604435.1 Synergistales bacterium Syner_01 | reverse complement strand
TGCTCGAAATAGAGCTCCACGCGCTCCTTCACGTCCGGCTGTTCGAGGATCTCCTCGATGCGCATGTTCCGGCAGTGGTTGATCAGCTCCTCCATGAGCTGGTAGTTGCTGATGCGGAACTCGCGGAATCTGCCGAGCCCCGTCCTGGGGTCGGAGAGGAAACCGAGGAGGATCCACCCCTTCGGATTCAGTATCTCCTCTTTGGAGAGCTGCCCCGAGTCCACCTTGTCCACTGCCTCGATCATGTCGCCGTAGGCGGGAAACTTCTCCGCGCCGCCGTAATATTCATAGATGATCCTCGCGGCCGAGGGCGCCATGCGGCTCTCGCCCCGCACATCCTTCGACCAGCCGACGCGGTCGTTTTCCGACGTGTGATGGTCGAACCACATCCCGCAGCCGGGAACGTACGGGACGTTCGCCAGCACGTCGTTCTCCGTCGGCTGAAAGAGTCCGTCCTGAAGATCCTTCGGGTGGACGAACTGCCACGAGTCGATGATCCCCGCTTCCTTGAGCAGCATACCGCAGATCAGGCCGTCGAAATCAGAGCGTGTGATCAATCGCATGTCCTACCAACTCCCCGTCTATTTTTCACTTGCAGATCATTCCCCATCTCTTGGCGGATCCCTGCTGGGACCCGTCCTTTTCGCGCAGGGCGTCCGGGCATGGTGTTCCCGGTCGCTCTTTCCGTTCCTGCCGCAAAGAAAGTCTGTCGGGAGCGCGCCGTCAATGGTATTATTCTACAACAACGACGAGGAGGATGCATCCATGACCGATATGCGCCGAAAAACGACCGCGTGTCCCTACGACTGCCCGGATGCCTGTGCGATGAAGGGCATGTTCGACGGGACGACCGTGACCCTGGAGCCGAATACGGACCTTCCGTACACCACGTTTCTTTGCGGAAAGGGGCTGCGCTGGGCTTCGAGGGCGACGACTTCCGAACGCCTGACGTCGCCGATGCTCCGAAGGGAGGGCGCGCTCGTCCCCGTCTCCTGGGACGAGGCTCTGGACGTGTGGGCGGAGAAGATTCGTGCGGCGGTCTCCCGGCACGGGCCGCTGTCGCTGATGCACCTTTCGAGCGCGGGTTCGCTCTACTTCTCGAAGCTGCTGCCGCCGCACCTCTTCGCCGCGCTGGGCGGGTACACGACGAAGAAGGGGAATCTCTGCTCTTCTGCGGGGAGCTTCGGCCTGACCGAGAGCTTCGGCGAAGTTCCGGTCTCGCGCCCGGAGTCGCTCGCAGACCATGCGCGCGGGGTTCTCTTCTGGGGGCGGAACGCGCTGGAGACGCACGCGCACGTCGTCCCGCTGCTGCAACAGGTTCGCGGCCGAGGGGGCGAGATCGCCTCGATAGAGATCCGCGAGACGCCGACAACGCGCTTCGCCGATCGATGGTGGCGGGTGAACCCGGGAGGCGACTGGGCGCTGGCGGCGTGGCTCTGCGCACGCCTCCTCGAGGAAGGGGCGAGCGACGGGTGGCGGGAGCGCGTCGAGAATCCGGAGGAGTTCGAGCGCGCCGCGCTGTCGCTCGACGGGGCTTTCCTGCTTCGTACGGCGGGCGTCTCCGCGGAGTGCGCGTCGGAGCTTTTGGAGTGGCTGAAGCGTTTCGCCCCGGTGACGCACTCCACGGCCTTCGGCGCGCAGCGGTATCTGCACGGGGACGCGCAGTTCCGCTGGATCGGCGCGCTCGCCGTGCTTCTGGGCGCCTTCACCGAGCCGGGGGCGGGGCTCGCCTTCAGCAAGAACGAGATGGCGCTCTTTCCTTCCGCCTTTCTGCCGAAGGTTGCCTATGTGCGCAGGCTTCCCGTCGCCACGTGGCCCCTGGAGCTGGACGCGCTCGATCCCCCCGTGGAGGCGCTCTCCATCTCCGGCGCGAATCCCGTGCGCCAGAGTCCGGGGAGCGACTTCGTTCGAGAGGCGCTCCGGAAGATCCCCTTCACGGTCTGCATCGACTTCGTCCTCTCCGACACGGCGAAAGAGTGCGATCTCGTGCTCCCGACCACGACCTTCCTCGAAGAGGAGGGAGACTGGAAGGGCTCCTACTGGCACAACTACGTCGTCAGGAGCGAGCGCATCCTTCCACCGCGGGGAGAGTCGCTGGAGGAGACGGAGATCTTCACCCGCCTCGCCCGGCGGCTCGGGCTGCCGCTCGACCTGACGGAAATGAAACGGAAGGTGGACCGGGCCATGCTCGCCTCTCCGCTGCTGGAGCGTGCGGGGGAGGGGGTCTTCCGGTGGGACGAGCCGGACTACTGGCGAACCTCGCAGCGGAAGGCCGCGCTTCCCGTGTCGATTCCCGAGGCGGCGGCGGGACGGGAGGGAGCGCTCCGGCTGGTCACGGTGCATCGCAAGGAGTATATCAACGGACAGAGCTGGGACGTTCCGTCCCTTGAACCTGTTCCTCCGCTCTCGGTGCACCCCCTGGACGCGGCGTTCTTCGACCTGAAGGAGGG
>LVBO01000239.1 GCA_001604435.1 Synergistales bacterium Syner_01 | reverse complement strand
TTTCGAGACGTTCGTCTCCATCGATACTGTTGTGAAAAACTTCGAGAGCTTGGGAAATTCGCTGCCGGGGAGCGATTTTCGCGAAAAATTCAGAGCGCTTCTCGGGTTGTTTCAAGATGGGAACGACGGCGCACGGCATATACTCGACAAGATGGGGGAGTTTCTCGCGACGGGCATCGGCAACCTCGTCAGCATCCTTAACCCCGAATTTATCATGCTGGGAGGTATGGGATCCATCCTGCCTCCCGCGTTTGTCGAGAAAGTCGGAGATGCAGTCGAAAAAAAGACGCCCGTCGCCACATCTCCGGATTTTTTGCTCACAACCGCCTCGTTGGGCATCGAATCCGCGGCGCTGGAAGGGGCGACTCTCATGGCGATGAATCATTACGTGAAGAAAGCGGTCCAATAGCTTTTTTAGAGGCATACCCATTCTCAGGGAGGTGGCTTTTGTGATCGAAGGAAGAGATATGACCGGAGGACCCGTAAAGCTGCGGTACGGCCTGGTCGGGGGCGGCCCCGGGTCGTTCATCGCGACGGTGCATCGGATGTCGATCGCCATGACGGGGGCGGCCGAGCTGGTCGCCGGATGTTTCTCGCGCGATTATGAAAAAACGAAGGCGACGGCGGCGGAGCTTGGGATCGTCCAAGACAGGGCGTACCGCACTTTCGCGGAGATGGCGGATGCGGAGGCGAAGCGGCCCGACAAGATCGATTTCGTCGTGATCGCGACGCCGAACAACACGCACTACGATGCGGCGAAAGCCTTTCTCGAAAAAGGTTTTCATGTTTCGTGCGACAAACCGCTCGTCTTCACCGTCGAACAGGCGATGGATCTGGTGAAGACGGCCCGTGAGGCAAAAAGAGAGTTCATGGTGACGTACGTCTACACCGGATACCCGATGGTGCGGCAGGCCCGCGAGATGGTGGCGGCGGGCGAACTCGGGGAGCTGCGGGTCGTTATGGCCGAGTATCCTCAGGATTGGCTCTCCGAGAAGCTGGAGGACACCGGGGCGAAGCAGGCCGCCTGGCGCACGGATCCCGAGAGTGCGGGCGTCTCCTGCTGCGTCGGCGATATCGGCACGCACATCGAAAACTTGGTTCATTTCGTTACGGGGCTGGAGATAGAATCGCTGGCCGCGCAGCTCGACACCTTCGTGGAAGGACGGCCTCTGGACGACAACGCGTTCATCTGGCTCAAGTACAAGGGGGGAGCGCGGGGCAACTACTGGCCGTCTCAGGTGGCCATAGGCCGGGAGAACGGCCTGAAGTTCCGTGTCTACGGGACGAAAGCCGCGCTCGAATGGGAGCAGGAGAACCCCAATGTGCTGATGTTCGCCCCCAAGGGAGAACCCGTACGTCTGCTGACCCGCGGCAACGGCTACCTTGGCGATCATGCGAAGCGGTGGACCCGCATGCCGTCGGGGCACCCGGAGGGGCTCTTCGAAGCGTGGGCGACGATTTACGAAGCGTTCTGCAATACCATTCGGAACCTCGCCGCAGGAGCCGAGCAGCATCCCTTTGAAATTTTCCCCACCGTCGTGGACGGGGCGCGCGGAGTCAAGTTCGTGAACGACTGCGTAAAGAGCAGCCGCGAGGGCGCGGCGTGGATCGACGGCTCATTCTCCGAATAGGGGAAGCGGGCGAAAGTATACGGAGGTGAAAGGAATGGGCAGACCGGTAACACTCTTCACGGGGCAGTGGGCGGACCTCCCCTTCGAAACGATGTGTGAAAAAGCGGCCGGATTCGGTTATGACGGCCTTGAGATCGCCTGCTGGGGAGATCATATGGACGTGCGGACGGCGGCGGCCGATCCCGAATACTGCGCGAAGAAGAAGGAAACGCTGGCGAAGTACGATCTGAAGTGCTGGGCGCTCGGAGCGCATCTTTCAGGGCAGTGCGTCGCCTCGCTCTACGACCCGAGGTACGACGGATTCCTCCCGCCCGCAGTCAAGGCAAAACCCGAGGAAATGCGTTCGTGGGCGGTGGAGGAGATGAAATGCACGGCCCGCGCCGCGAAAAATATGGGGTGTGGGGTCGTGACGGGCTTCGTCGGTTCTCCGATCTGGAACTACTGGTACTCTTTCCCGCAGACGAGCGCGGAGATGGTGGAGGATGCTTTCAAGCTCGTCGTCGACCTATGGAACCCCATTCTCGACGAGTTCGACAGATGCGGCGTGAAGTTC
>LVBO01000238.1 GCA_001604435.1 Synergistales bacterium Syner_01 | reverse complement strand
GTTGAGTGCCAAGACATCGTAGACTGATTTTAGTGCCAGGACATCGTTGACAAAAGTTTTTCTTGCGATAGTTTCGGTTTTGCTGCATCTTCACGGGTATCCTAATATTATCGAGGTGGAACCCGTGAAAAGTAAGGAAGAAAAGCAGAGAATTCTGGCCGTGCAACGCTTTCGCAATGGCGAAAAGCCCGAATCCATCTGCGCTTCGCTCGGAAGATCGAAAGCCTGGCTTTACAAGTGGATAAAACGCCAGGAGCACCATGACAACAAAGAGCCTTGGAGCAAGGACTCTTCCCGGCGTCCGAAGAACTGCGCCAACAGAACGCCGGAGGAAATCGAAGAGATCGTGCAGTTCGTCCGTCTCTGCCTCTACAACAAGGGAGTCTTCTGCGGCGCTCAGGCCATCCTCTGGGAGATGGAGGACTTGGATATCTCGCCTCTGCCGTCGCTGCGCACCATCAATAGGATTCTTGCGCGGAACGAGCTGACGCATCGAAGAACGGGGCGATACTCTCCCAAGGGAACGCCGTATCCGGCGCTGCCTTCCGCCGGGGCCAACGACACGCATCAGGCGGATCTCGTCGGACCGTGCTACCTGAAGGGGCCGATACGCTTCTACAGCCTCAACGTGGTCGATCTGGCCACCGCGAGGTGCGGGCTGTATCCCTCGGTCTCCAAAGGAGCGGAGAGCATCATGAACGGCCTCTGGGACATCTGGAAACGCCTGGGGATTCCGGACAGAATTCAGGTGGACAACGCCTTCACCTTCGTCGGCAGTCCGAAGCATCCGCGAAGCATGGGGCCTCTTATCCGTCTCTGTCTGCACAGCGGAGTCGAGCCGTGGTTCATTCCGCCGTCGGAGCCTTGGAGAAACGGCAGCGTGGAGCGCTTCAACGACTTCTACCAACAGAACTTCCTCGGCAAGGTCGAGATGTTCTCCGAGGATGAACTGAAGAACGGTTCTCTTGCTTTCGAGAGCAGGCACAACGCCACCTGGCGCTACAGCAAGATCGGCGGAAAGACTCCGTTGAAAGCGCTGGCCTCGATGAAGCCGACGCTTCGTTTCCCCGATCCCGAGACTCCTCCGCCGGATTGGCGGAAACAACCGGAGAAGGGCAGATACCATTTCGTTCGTCTGATCCGAAGCGACAAGCGACTGAACATATTCGGAGAGAGCTTTCCCGTGCCGCCGGAGCTGGAACTCGAATACGCCGTCGCCACTATAGATGTCAAGGAGCAAAAGCTTACAATTTCTCACGACGGAAAACAGGTGCAAGAAATTGAGTATAAGCGTTAAAGCGTAACGGAATATCAGTCTACGATGTGCCGGCACATTTTTTCGTCTACGATGTGCTGGCACTCAACA
>LVBO01000237.1 GCA_001604435.1 Synergistales bacterium Syner_01 | reverse complement strand
CTGCTCGAACAGAGGGAACGAATGAACGCGCTGTAATCATTCCGTACACTGTCTTCGAAAAAACTTCACGCTAGAGGTCGATCATGGGAGAACACATCACAACGGAAAAAAGACTCAAGATAGCGGTTACAGCGGAGATCCGTCCCGATTTCCTCGAAAAACTGCGGGAGATAGGCGATGTGGAGGTCTGCGGGTGGATCAAAACGGGAGTGTTGATGAGCGAGGCGGAGCAGATAGAAGCGCTTCGCGGCGTCCATGTGTATCTGGTCGGCTATGAGCTCGTCAGCGAGAGGGTGATCGCGAACTGCCCGTCGCTCGAACTGGTGGCGTGCGCCAGGGCGAACCCCGTCAACGTGGATACGACGGCGCTCGAGGCCAGGAGGATACCTCTTCTGTACACGCCGGGGAGAAACGCGGTGGCCGCGGCCGAGTTCACGATGGGGCTCATGCTCGCCGAAGCGCGCCATATCGCGAGGGCCTACCGCAGCTTGAGGGAGGGGCGGTTTCTTGGAGCCCCGGCGGCGGATATCCTCGATGTGCCGGAGAAGAGCGACGTCGTCTGGAATCTGAGCGGGGAGTCGCCGTACAAGTACTATCATGGATTCGAGCTTCACGGTAAGACGCTCTCTCTTCTCGGCCTGGGGCACATCGGCAGAATGGTGGCGCGCTACGCGCAGGCCTTCGACATGAGGGTCCTCTCGCACGACCCCTACTTCGGCGAGGCGGAGGCGCGCGCTCTCGGCGTGACGCTCGTCGATCTGCCGACGCTCTTCCGGGAGGCGGATTTTCTGAGCATTCACTGCAAGGTGAGCGAAGAGACGAAAGGCATCGTGAACGCCGACGCCTTCTCCCGGATGAAAAAGACCGCCGTTCTCGTCAATACGGCGCGGGCCTCGATCGTCGATCAGGCCGCGCTGGTCGACGCGCTGCGGAACAGGACCATCGCCGGAGCCGCTCTGGATGTCTACTGGGAGGAACCGCTGCCGTCGAATCATCCTCTCCTGACGATGGACAACGCGACGCTCACGCCCCATCTGGCGGGGGCGTCCTTCGACGTCCCGGAGAGGCACTCGGAGATCGTTGTCGAGGATATACTGCGCTGGGCCGAGGGGAAGACGCCGTACAATATATTGTAGCGCCGCGCCGCCGACAAGAGCGGCGCAGGAACGAATGGAGGAAATAAAAAATGCTGCTTCAACGGGAACGGGAACTTGTCGTGGAACACTGCAGGATGCTGGCGACGCATAAGCTGACCAAGGGCACCGGCGGCAACATCAGCGCGCTGGACAGGGAGAAGAAGCTCTTCGCGATCAGCCCGAGCGGGATGGACTACTTCGTGATGCAGCCGGAGGACGTCGTCGTCCTCGATCTCGACGGGAAGACCGTCGACGGGGCGAGAACGCCGTCGAGCGAGATGGACATGCACCGGCTGCTCTACGTGGACAGGGAGGATATCAACGCCGTCGTCCACGCGCACTCAACCTTCGCGACGACGCTCGCCTGCCTCCACTGGAGCCTTCCGGCGCTCCACTACCTGATCGGATTCGCAGTAAGCGGAGGACCGACGAACACGAGCGAAGCGAGTAAGGAGTCGTGTCAGTCGCTTAGTGCGCATGCATCTAGCGCTAGAGGGGACGGAGTTCGCTGCACCCCCTACGCGCCGTTCGGATCGCCGGAGCTGGCGGAGATCGCGCGCGACGGGATGAAGGGGCGGTACGCCGTCCTTCTGGGCAATCACGGCCTTCTCGCCGCCGGGCCGAGCATGCAGTACGCCTTCAACGCCGCCGAGGAGATCGAGTTCGTCTGCGAGCTGCACTGGCGCGCGAAGAGCGTTGGCGACCCCGTCATCCTGAGCGAAGAGGACATGAACGTCGTGCTGGAGAAGTTCAAGACATACGGCCAGCGGGCCTGAAGACGACGTGGGGACAAAGAAATCGAACGTTGGGGACCTTTCCACAGGTGGAAGGTCCCCAACGTTCGTATGGAGGGATAGGATGTTTGGGAGAACGAACGAGCGCCGACTCGCTACGCCGAAACCACGCGGTCGCGCCCCTCTCGCTTTGCCTGCAGCAAGGCCTCGTCGGCGCGCCGCAGAAAATCGTCCCCCGTTTCTCCCGGGAGATGTTCCGCTATGCCGAAGCTCATAGCGATCTCGAAACCCAAGGTCTTTTTTATGTTCGAAAGGCTGTGCCGCAAACGCTCGGCCAGTTTGAAGGCCTCTTCCTTTCCTGTTTCGGGCAGGAGTACGATGAATTCTTCCCCTCCCCAGCGGGCGAGGAGATCCGTACCGCGGACTTCCGAGGCGAGCGTTTCGCCGACGGCGACCAGGACTCTGTCGCCCATGAGATGCCCTTCCCGGTCGTTGAAGAGCTTGAAGCGATCGATGTCTCCGATGATCAGCGCAAGCGGGCGACGGAAGCGTTCGACCCTGCTTACTTCCGCGACGAATACCTGATCGAAGTAACGCCGGTTGAAGAGGCCCGTCAGCGGGTCTTTGGAAGCAAGAAACGTAAGTTTGCTGTTCGCTTCGACGAGCGCGACGGTCCGCTCGGCGACGAGCATTTCGAAATGGGCGCTCTCCGCCTCCGCTTTGCGAAGCGCTTCTTTCTGCCTGGAGATCAGCTTTTTCCAAAGTCCGGCGAGCAGTATTCCTCCTCCGAAAATATACCCCGTGATCGCCCAAGGGCTCTTCCAAGGCGGGACGGCGATGCGGATTCCGTAGGATTCGGACGTCTCTCCCCACTCGCCGGATCCGTTCGAGGCCTTGATTCTGAAGACGTACTCTCCGTGGGGGAGGTTCGTATACTCCGCGATCCGCCGGTTCCCCATCTGCTTCCACTCTTCGTCGTATCCGTCGAGCATCGTTCGAAACTCGGTACGACGGCCCGCGGAGAGATCGACGGGGGAGTAGATGAAGGCGAGATCCTTCCGCCTCCATGAAAGGTCGATACGTCCCGTCGTATTGAGGATCCATGCTTCGTTCCGATCCTTTCCGTCGACGATGAACGCGTCGAGCACCGTTCCGAAAACGTCGGCGCCGTGCGTCGCGTCTTTCGGACGGAAGTAGTTGAAACCGGCGACGCCGCCGAGAAAGAGAAGCCCTCCCTCGCTCCTGTGGTAGGCGAAGTTGTTGAATTCGCGGCTTTGCGCGCCGTCCGCCTCGTCGTAGAAGCGTGCCGAGCCGTTCCTCGGATCGAAACGGGCGATACCGTTGTTCGTGCTCAGCCAGAGTTCGCCTTCGTCTCCGGGGAGTACCGCGTAGATCGTCTCGTTCGGCAGGTACGCCGGGCGAATGCGTCCAGTCGCTTTGTCGAGTCGGGAGAGCCCGCCCCCCTGTGTCCCGAGCCAGATCGCGTCGTCGGTCTCGTGGAAAGAAAAAATATTGTTCGAACCGATGCTCTCCGGGGTATCCGGACGATGAGCTATCGTGTCGAAGCCTTCTTCTCCTGGCGTCCAGACGCTCGCTCCCGCGGATTCCGACGAAAGCCAGACGCGGCCGCTTCGCTCCTCGAAGAACCGTGGAATGTAGTTGCTCGCGAGGCTGCGCGGATCCTTGCCGTCATGCGTAAAACGCTTCCACGTCCCGTTCGCGTCCAGACGAAAAACGCCGTTCTCCGTAGCGATCCACTCGTTCCCCGCGCCGTCGCGATGAAGAGCCATGGCTTTTTCAGGTGTGAATCCTTTCGGCGGCGGAGCGGGGGGGACGTAGGGGATGAAGCGGTCCTCCGCCTTGTCGTAGAGGGCGACGCCGCCGAAACTGAAGATGAAAAGATCGCCGTCCGAAGCGCGGTACAAACCGCGGACCTTCGAGGACATCGACTCCGGAAACGTCCCCTCCCTCGCCGAGTAGGTTCTGTAGCCTTGGAGGCGCGGAAGCCAGCGGCTCGCTCCTTCGAGCGTTGCCACCCAAAGCTCCCCCTCGGCTTCGTCCAGCCAGAACCCGCGGACGATGTCGCACAGAAGCGACGCGTCATTGTACGGATCGCGGCGGACGACGTGAAATCGTTGGCGTTCGGGAGCGAAAACCGAAACGCCGTTGTAGTACGTTCCCACCCAAAGCCGGCCGTTCGGGGCCTCGTAAAGACGGCGGATGGAATTTCCCGCGATGCTGCCGGGATATTCCGGATTTCGGCGGAAGTGCATGATCGGCCTGTCCGGGCCGTCGTCCCGGAAGAGTCCTTGGTCGAAGCTTCCGATCCAGACGCTTCCCCCGGAAGTTCTCTCGACCGTAAGATAGTCGGCTTTCGCAAGCGCCGGATGTCTTTTCGGATAGGGGAGAAACTCCTCGGAAACGGGATCGAAGAGAAACATGGCGTTCGACTGGAAGACGACGATGAGGGTGTCGCCTTCCCCCCGTGCGAGGGAGGAGACCTCGCGAGAACCATCCAGCAAGGGGGCGAAGAGTGTGAGCGTTTCGTCGGAGTTGAGTCGGGCGAGTCCCGCGCCGCACCCCATCCACACCGTTCCGGAGGCGTCCACGAGAAGCCGTTCGATGGAAAGACCGTCCGTGGAGGGGATGCTTCGCACTTTCTTCTCTTTCGGATCGAGAAGATCGAGCCCCTTGTCGGTGGCAACAAGAATCTCTCCGGCGCTGTTCTCCGCGAGATCTCTGACCATGTCGGACCGCAGCGGATGTTCCGGAGTCGTCGAGGTGAAGCGCTCGAAGGAGTCCGAATCGGGGTCGTAGCGGTTCAAACCGCCCAGAAAGGTTCCCACCCACAGCTCTTTTCGAGAGTCCTCGAAAAGTTCCATGACGACATTGTGCGAGAGCGATCGAGGGTTGCCTTCCTCCTTGCGGTATACGCGAAAGCCTGCGCCGGTGATACGGTTCAATCCGTCCTGGGTGCCGATCCATAAACGACCTGCGGAGTCCTGAAGAATGTCCTGTCCCGAGGACTGGGAGAGTCCGTCCGAGACGGAGAAGGAGTGAAAAAAGCCGTCGTTCCATGTTGCGAAACTCTCGGCGGAATAGGAAGAGGACGGGGCGCCAAACAAAAAGAGAACGAACGACAGGCAAGCGGCAAAAAAACCACGAGGAGGGCGGAGGAAAAAAACAGCGTTGCTTTCCGCGGTGTTCATGGAGAGCGGCGCAGCATTCTCTTGTCTTTGTCCGGCCGTGTGCATCTCCGAACTCCCTTCGTGTTTTCCCGAAAAGAAACGCCATTCATCGCTGTTCATCGTGAAGGTGAACGTACTGCACACTATTGCCGTTCCGCTCGACGAACCGCCTGATGTCCTCGAACGACAGGAGGAGCGTCGCGCTGTTGTCGTTCGGGTGCACGCCCAGACGTTCCCTGCCTATAAGGTCCTTGTCGAAGACGACGATGACCTCGTGGGCTGCGTCGTTGAGCACGCCGAGGGGCGTGACCTCGCCCCGGGCGAGGCCGAGGTATTTTTTGAGGCGGTCCGCGGAGGCGAAGCTGAGGTGTTTCGTCCCCAGCTGTTCCGCAAGGCTGTCCAGGTCGGCCCGCTTGTCTTTGAGCAGCACGACGAGCCACTGGGTCGCCTTCTTCTTCTGGTCGCGGACGAAGAGGTTCTTGCAGACGGTCGTCTTCTCGTCGAACCCCACGCGGTCCATGTCTTCGACGGTGTAGGCCGCCTCGTGCTCGATCATCTCGTAGGATATGCCCATTTCATCGAGCTTCCGGCAGACCGCCTCCCGTGATTCGCGCTTCTCGGCGACGCTTCGCATTGCAGCACCTTCCTTGTTGGATTGATCTCCGGACGGAAACAGTGCCTTCCCCCGGAATGCACCGCGTCTATGATACCCGAAAAGACCGGCCGGTCAAACGAGAAACGCGACGTCGGAGAAGAAGCAGGTGTGCGGCGCACCCTCTTGACTCTCGCACGGCGTTACGGTGTATCATCTCGGTACGGAACGGAGACGAGCCTGTCCGGACTGGACGAAAACACGAACCGGAGAACGCGGGCCCGAAACTCCCCGGCGGAAAGGATGGCGAACCGATGACCGAGCCGATCAATTTCAACGCGCTGTTTCTTGGCCCCAAGGCCGAAAACTACGATTT
>LVBO01000236.1 GCA_001604435.1 Synergistales bacterium Syner_01 | reverse complement strand
CCCCACTTTGAATTGAACTGATCCGAAATGCCGGAAACAAGCCTTTCTCCAAAGGAGGAGCAAGCGCCCGATGAAAAAGTTTGAACAGACCGAGACGGAACGCCTAATTCTGCGTAGGCCGCGCCCGGAAGATGCCGAGGCGATATTCGACCGATATGCGAACGACCCGGAGGTTACCCGCTATCTTGGCTGGCTGCGGCATACATCCGTGGAGGACTCAAGAAGTTTCATCGCATTCAGCGAGTCCGAATGGGAACGCTGGGCGGTCGGTCCGCTCCTGGTGGAGTTGAAGGAGAGCGGTCTTCTGCTCGGGAGCACCGGGTTTGCCTTCGAAACTTTATGGCGGGCGTCGACCGGATATGTTTTTTCGAAAGGCGCTTGGGGAAAGGGATATGCGACCGAGGCGATGCGCGCGGTCGTGGAGATCGGTCGTACGGCGGGGCTGACGCGCCTCTATGCGCTCTGCCACGCGGGCCATTCTGCGTCGGCGCACGTCCTTGAAAAGTGCGGCTTTCTACGAGAAGGCCTCCTTCGCCGCCACTTCGAGTTCCCGAATCTCGACGACGGCGCGCATGATATTTTCCACTACGGCTTCGTCTACGAAAAGTACCGTTAGCCTCGAAGGCGCCAGAGGACTGGAACGCCTCCTGTCGTCGAGGACGTACGGTCGTTGCGAAGCAGCGCCTCTAATAGGAAGGGAGATCGAACGGGAATGCCGGAAACAACGTACGGACTGCGAATCGTGGAAAACAGGCCGCTGGATACGGATGCGCTGGCCCGGATGATTGCGGAGCCGGACGATCTTCATCTTGTCTGGCCGGTTGCCGAATATCCTTTCAACCACGATCAGTGGCGGGCCGAGTTGGACCCGGCAAACGGGACGCGGTCGTTCCTCGTGTACGAGGGGGAACGAATGGTCGGCCATGGCGCGCTCGCCCCTTGCCGGGGCGACGAAGACTCCGTGATGGTGCGTTTTCTGTATATCGCCCCGGATATGCGGGACAGCGGGGCGGGAAGGCTCTTGCTCTCTCTTCTGGAAGCGCGCGCGAAGGACGCCATGGGGGCGCGACGCCTTATCCTGAAAGTCAGAACATACAATCAACGCGCGATGTGCTGCTACGGGAAGTACGGATTCCGCGAATACTCGCGGGAAGGGACGCTTGTACTGATGGAGAAAAACGTCCTGTAACCGGTTTTCTCTGTGTGGAAGCTGCGAAGCCGATGCGCTTGTCGTAAGGATATTTACAACGGGGAAAACGTACGGCGACGGAGTTTTTCAGCTCGGGCGGAGTTTTTTTAACATAAAAGGAGGAGGCCTTGACATGGAAGTTTAGTCGCTATACACTTGGCGCTATGGGAAAACAATGCTGTCATCGAGGGCGAATCAGCTACGCGGTTCTGAGGCTTGCCGGCAAGCTTGAAGAAGTCCGAAGGAAGACCCATAACTTTGGAACCGATGTGCGTCTCTTTGAAGCCGAAGTGCACATGATCAAGGCGGTCAAGGAGAATGAAGGTCTGCACGCGACGGGGCTTGCGGAAAAACTGAATGTGACCAAGGGTGCTGTTTCGCAGATCATCGGCAAACTCCAGAAAAAAGGAATGATTCTCAAGATTCGCGATGAGTGCAACCAGTCCCGGCTGAAGTTCGTTCTCACCCCGAAAGGCGAAAGAGCGTACGAATTCCACGAAGCGATCCACCGCGAGTTCGACGCGGTCATCGATCAGATTCTCTGCGGCGCTTCACCCGAGCAGACGTTCTTCTTGCAGACCTTTCTGGAATCTCTTGAGAAAAAGATCGAATCGTATCTCTAGTTAAGGAGGGACTTTCGCTGTTTTTTTTGTTGCTTGAAGAGTATAGTCGCTATACACAGCGCACGATAGAGAACAGGGCGAAGTGCTCCGGTGAGAACGGTGAATGTGTTCGGCATGCCGGGCAGTCTCGAAAAGAAACAAGAGAAACCGGAAAAGAGAATGTCGCGTAGATGTATGCGGGGAGTGAAAGCTTAAAATATGTTTGGGAGGAGAAAAAAATGTTTTGGTTGACAGCAGTGCGCGGAGCTATGTTCAATCGTCGCGCCCGGAAGGGCGCGGAGTTGGTTCTTGATCGTCTTTCCATCGTTCCGGGAAGCGTTGTCGGCGATATCGGCTCCGGTGGCGGATTTTTTGCAATGGAATTTGCTCGGAGCGTCGGAGAGGCGGGAAAGGTATTCGCCGTGGATGTCGACGAGAATCTTCTTGAGTTCGTGCGCACACGTCTCCGTTCGTCCGGAGTGAGCAATGTTGACTGCGTGCCGGGCGATGCCCTGGGAAATTCGCTGCCTCCCGGGAGTTGCGACCTCCTGTTCATGAGAAATGTGTTCCACCATATCGCCGAACCGGCGGTTTTTTTTCGAAATATGAGGAAGAGCCTCAAGCCGAAGGGGCGGTTCGCCATTATTGAATGGAAAGCTGGGACAACACGCTTCATGAGTCGGCACAGCAGTAAAGAAAGCGCCATCGTCGACGCCCTGACGGAGGCCGGTTTGCGGCATATCGAGAGCTTTTCGTTTCTGGAATCCCAGTCGTTCAATATCTTTCAGATGTGATCGGTGTTCGTCGCGCGCGGCGCCCGAATGCGATTTATCAGAGGCCGCACGCTTTTTTTATCGCCGTCCACGCCTCGTCGGCAGTCTCCACGTAAGAGAAGAGGTTCACATCCTCCGACGCGATCGTTCCCTCTTCGACGAGCGCGTCGAAGTTGATCACGCGCTCCCAGAAGTCCCTTCCGAAGATAAGCACTGGAAGCGGCTTGATCTTTTGTGTCTGGATGAGGGTGAGCGTCTCGAAAAGCTCGTCGAGTGTGCCGAATCCTCCGGGGAAGACGACGAGCGCTCTGGCGCGCATCAAAAAGTGCATCTTGCGTATGGCGAAGTAGTGGAAGAGGAACGAGAGCTCCGGGGTGACGTAGTCGTTCGGCTTCTGCTCGAAGGGGAGAACGATGTTCAGAGAGACGCTCTCCGCTTCGGCGTCGTGGGCGCCGCGATTGGCCGCCTCCATGATGCCGGGGCCGCCGCCCGTCACCACGACGAGATGCCCGTCGCCTGCCGCTTTGCTGTGAGTGGAGATCAAGTAGCCCAGTCTTCGCGCTTCGTCGTAGTACCGGGAGCGCTCGACGAGTCTGCGCATCTTTCGGACCTCCGATTCACGCGCGCCGTCGGATGAATTCTCCCTTTGGGCGGCTTCCGCATCGGCGAGCCTCTTTCGTGCGACATCGGGCTCCGGTATCCGCGCGCCGCCGAAGACGACGACGGTGCTGCGGATGCCCCTCTCGGTCATTGCCAGCTCGGGTTTTAAAAGTTCGAGCTGAAGGCGTACCGGACGCAGCTCGTCGCGCAGCATGAATTCCGTGTCCGCGTAGGCCAGACGGTACGCGGAGGAGAGCGTCTGCGGCGACGCCGGGCTCAGTTCGGCATCCAGCAGATCGTCCTTTGCGGAAGGAAACGGAGTCGATCTCATGATGAACCTCCTTCGGAAAGCGCACGCTCTCGGTCTCTTCACCGGCGCGCCGCAGGATGTTCCGATTATAGCAGAGATGTCCCTCGCTGTTTCCGATCGTACTTTTGATGTACTATTATCCGCACGATACGCTCCTTTTTCTTGAGCGTCTTATTCTGGAGAGGGGGAATCTCCCGTGCCTGAAGCTGTTCTGCGGCCCGATCCGTCCGGTGAATATTTTACGGAAGAGCGCTGTTATATCCTCGAAACGTCCAACTCCCCGGACGATCCGGACGTCTCCATCGCCAGAGCCAGGGTGGCGCCCGGGGTGACGACTCGATGGCACAGGCTCTCCGGCACGACGGAACGCTACTATATTCTGAGCGGCCGGGGGCGCGTCGAGGTTGGAGACCTCCCGCCGGAGGAGGTCGTTCCGGGCGATGCGGTGATCATCCCGCCGCTGGTTCGTCAGCGAATAACCAATACCGGCGCGGAAGATCTGGTGTTTCTCTGCGTTTGCTCTCCGCGTTTTCTTCCGGAAGCGTACGAAGATCTCGGAGAGGATATGCGGCCTCCCGTGGTCGCCGGCCGATAGATCATATTCGAAAAATGCGCAACGACGGTCAGGCGGTTGCGTTCCAAATACGGTATCCTCTGTGTCACAAGGAGGGGGAAGAATGAAGGAAGCCACGCGCGCGGCCTACGAAGAGTCGATTCTCCGGGTACAGATGCACATGCAGAAAACGCTGGACGATCCGTTCGATGCGAATGAGATCGCCTCGGTCGCAGGATTCTCAAGGTTTCATCTCTCGCGTCTTTTCTCGGCGATGACAGGCGAGTCCCTGCTGGAGTACCGGAGGCGGCTGCTGCTGGAACGGGCGGCCCATAGCCTGCTCTACAAGGCGCGTTCCGTGACGGAGCTGGCCTTCGAGGCCGGCTACGAAACGCCGGAGACATTTACGAGGGCGTTCTCCAAACTCTACGGCGTCCCTCCGGGAGAGTATCGGCGCAAACTGCGGGAGGCTATGAAGCACCGCTTGGAGATGATCCAGGCGAGGTCGAGGCTCTTCACTCTTTCCCTCTCCATCGACGAAGGAGGAAGAAAAGACATGGAAGTGAAAATTGAAAAGCACGATTCTTTGAAAGTTGCGTTCATCCGGCACATCGGGCCGTACGACACGTCCGGCGAATCGTGGGACAAGCTCTGCGGGGCGCCGGAAGTAGCGTCCCGGCTGGGTCCGAATACGTTGGCCCTCTCGCTCTGCTACGACGATCCGGATGTGACGGAGCCGGACAAGATCCGGATGGACGCCTGCGTCACCGTGGACGACGGGTTCGTTCCCGGCAACGGTATCGAAGCGCAGACCATCCCCGGAGGGGAGTTCGCGGTCGTGGTCTACAAGGGAGCGTACACCGGGCTGCACGACGCGTACCGCGCCATCTACGGAGAATGGCTCCCGAAGAGTGGACGCGAGTTCGGCGGTTCCTACTCCATGGAGATTTATCGGACGGATTGCAACAGTACGCCCCCGGAGGAGAATATCACCGAGATCAGAATACCCCTGCTGTAGCGCCGGCATTTACGATTCGTCCCACACGGCGCGGAGCGCTCGCATGCTGCGGGCGCTCCGCGCTGTATTTTTCGGTGCTTCCCCTCTCCCGTTTTTTCTTATTCCATGTTATCGTTGCCCCGTCCCGAAATCGATTTGAACTGGTGGTGCGCAATGAATCTCTGGTCTTTGCTCGGAATGGTTTTTGTTCTGCTTGCGTTTATCGGCGCTCTGCTCCCCGTGATGCCGACGGTTCCTTTCGTTCTGCTCGCGGCGGCTTGTTTCGCCGAGTCCTCCCCGAAAATGCATGCATGGCTTCTGAATCATCCTCGATTCGGCCATATCGTGCGCGACTGGGAAGAGAGTAGGTGCATCCCGAGAGGAATGAAGATTTGGGGGATCAGCATGATGACTCTCGGCGGCGGAATCTCCGTCTGGCTCTTCGTTCCCAGGGGTTGGCCGACGTGGATCACGCTCGCCGGTTTCTTCTTCGCCGACCTGGTCGTGCTTCTGTGGAAGGAGTGTCCGCCGAAACCGGGAGACTTTTCGTCCCGCATGGCGCTCCGGGGGCGAAAGGTCTTTGCCTTTTTCGGAAGGAACGGGAGAAACGGCAATGAAAAGGAGGGCGAGTAGCATGACATACTTGAAAGAGTGTACCGTTTCGGTCTTCGGACTCGGCCTGCTGGGAGCGTCGCTCGCATGGAAGTTGACGTCCGACGGGAGCGTGCGGGGCGTCGCCGGCTGGAGCCGCTCGCCGGAAACCGTGCGCCGTGCTCTCGACGCAGGCATGATCACGCATGCCTGCGTTTCTGCCGAGGAGTGCGCGGCTCTCGGTGATATTCTGATACTTGCCGTACCCATCCGTTCGATGGAGGAGACGAGCCGGAATATCGCCGCTGCGGTGCGCCCGGACGCGTTCGCGGTTTTTGATCTCGCCAGCACGAAGACCGAGGTCGGCCGGTCGTTGGCCTCCGTCTGGGGGCCGCGGTACGCCGGTTTCCACCCCATGGCGGGGAAGGAAAAAGGCGGAATCGGCAACGCCGATCCCGAACTCTTCCTTGGTTCCGTCTGTGCGATCGTCCCTTTCCCCGAGACCTCTCCCTCCGTCCTTGCCCTCGCGGAAGAACTCGCTTCGGCGCTCGGAGGGCGCTCTCTTCGAACGACTCCTGTCGAACACGACGCAGTGACTGCCTGCATCAGCCACTTCCCGGTGCTCGTAGCCGCTTCCCTCTCACTACTTGCCGAAAGAGAGAGGGAACGCCATCCGCTTTTGCCCCTTCTTGCGGCGGGGGGGTTCCGCGATACGACACGCGTAGCCGGAGGCCCCGCATGGCTCGGCGCCGATATGGCGAGCACCAACGGAGCGCAGGTGCGCCGACTGGCGGAGGAATATAAAAAAGTGTTGGACGAGCTGCTTTCCGCTGCTCCGGAAGAGCTGGAGACTCTTCTGGCGAGGGCTTCGGCGTCCCGAGGGTCGATCCTCGCGGCGAAGGAAGCATGGAGCAGAGAGGAAAGAAAGTAAAACTCGTCAGAACGCATTCCTCTTCGGCGCCGCAAGGGAACAGCCTACGCCTTTCGAGGGATGTGCACGCATCTCCGGAAAAAGTGTTGGCTTCTTGTGAAGACTATGATACTCTTGAGCTCTATTATGGTCATGCAATCTGAAGGTTACCGCTTTTCGGAGGGCGCCGCCGCGTGGAAAGGAGATTTTCGGGAGTGAACGAAAAAAAGAATTCTACTTTTTTTAATGGGGGCGGCGATCCATCTCCCTCTGTTCTTGAAGAAGAAAGCGACCTGCTTTTATCGCCGGTTTCCCGAAGATCCGCAGACTCCGGGAAACCGGCCGTGTCCGGCGCTTTTCAATCTGCTCCTCCGCCCGATGCCCGGCAGGATGCGCCGTCGGATTTTCCCGTGGTTCTACGACGGGAGTCCGCGAGTCCCCGGAACGTTGCCGAAGCCGGCATCCCTTCGTCCGAAACGAGTACGCAACCGAAAATAGACCAGGCGCTGATCGAACGTCTTCGTCATGAACTTGCCCTGCGGCGGCAGGAAGATTCGGTGTTTCCTTCAACGCGCCGTCCCCGCCTGGAAAAAAAAGCGGTACGCGCCGATCCGCGGGCTGTTCCCGTCCACCCTCAAGCTCCGAAGACAGTTCCCCCCTCGGCGAAACGCGCAGTTTCCTCCCGGAGTGCGCCTCCCAGCGAGCGGGAATCATCCTCCTTGAGCCCGAAACCCCGCCGGTCTTTCCTGGAAAAACTCTATTCGTTACCGCTGCTCGGTTATTGCTCCGAGCTGCTTGTCCACCTGGTCCGACTTCCCGTTGTGGTTCGCGAGATCAATGTCCGGCAGACCAAGAAGGACACTGTCGTTCAGGCGCGTCTTGACGGTATGGGAAGCAGGATCGCCGCTCTTCGGGAGGGGGCTTCGCTCTGCCGCCGGGAAATGGAGGCGGCGCTCTCCGAAGATATGTCGAAGAAAGTTGACGCGGAGCGCTTCGAGAGCTTCACCTTGAATTTGGAGGCAGAACTGTCGCGAAAGGTGTCCGTGGAATCGCTCGAGGATCTGGGAGCTTCATGGGAGGCGGCTTTGAGCGAACTCAGGGAGGAACTTGCGGGGAAGGCTGGGAACGCCGGTCTGCGGGCGCTCGAAGACGAGTTGCGGACGAAGGCGAATACCGAAAACGCAGCGGAGATCGAGGAAAAAGTGGAACGCATTATTGAGCGTCTGGGCGCCTTCGACGGAAACACGGCTCTGGAACGCCTTGAATCCATGGAGGCGCATCTTGTGCGGAAGGCGGATCGCGACGAAGTCGCGAAGCTGCTTTCCGAAAAACTCGATGCGAATGTGCTGGAAACCTGGGAGAAAGGTCTGGAGAGCGTCTCCGCCGAGTTGCGTGAAGCGCTTTCGAAAAAGG
>LVBO01000235.1 GCA_001604435.1 Synergistales bacterium Syner_01 | reverse complement strand
CCTGAGGACGACCGTCCTCGCCGTACAGCAGCAGCAGGAGGCGCATCTCCGCATGCCCTATCCCGTGCGCGCTCAACGCCGCATCGCCGAGGCGATGCATCTTCTTCACAATACTTCTGAGCGATCGAAAAAAAACGTCGTCTCCTAAAAACATGCGGCCTCCTCGCGGCGCCCTCATATTAAGTGCGTGCGCCCGCACATAATAATAGAGATCAATCTAACTTTTGTCAATCCACCGATCATGCGTTATAGAGAAGCACTGTTTACATCAAGGCGTATTGGAACCTCACGCGGCGAGAGATACTCCGTACGCGAGCGTTTTTCGACACACGGACGCTCGCGGCGACGAAAAACCGCGCACACCGCGCGGAGAGAGCGCCAATTTTTTCCTATACGTCTTCGTTCGAGGCTGGTATTGTTCCGTTATTCAGCTGTATTCAAGAAGGGAGACGAAAAAGATGCTCAAAGGATACACAGCGCCCAGAACGCCCGGAGGCACGTCGAGCCTGGCCCCGACGCCCCCGTGGCACTATGCGGGAGACGCGCTCGCCGTGGAGTTCGACGCCGATTATTCCCGCGCGGAGTCGTTTTTGCCCGAAGGGCTGAAGTTGGCCTCCGCACGCTGCGCGGCCTACTTCGTGGAGTGGCAGTACGTCAGCGAGAGCGGGGACGAATACCTGGACCCGTCCCGGAGCCAGTACCGCGAGACGATCGTTCTTCTGTCGGCAAGTTACGAGGGAGCCGCCGTCGCCTACTGCCCGTTTATCTTCGTGGATCAGGACACGGCGTTGATGCGCGGACTCGCGCAGGGGTGGCCGAAGCAGATCGGCTCCACGTGGATCACCCGTTCGTACGATCTTCCGTCGAAAGCCTCTCCCGTAACGGGGCCGGGAGGCAGGTTCGGGGCGACGCTTTCGGCGAAAGAGCGTCGATTGCTGGAGGCGAAGGTCACGCTCCGGGAGCGGACGGAATCGCTCCCCTCTCCCGGATTCGCCGCCGCGGTCAACGTCCGCTGCTTCCCGGACCTCTCCGCGGGGAAGCATGATCGCCCGCTGGTCCACGACCTCGTCCGGCTCAAGTCGAGGGACGCGAAGATCTCCCCGATCTGGAAGGGCGAAGCCTCCCTGGAGATTTTCGACCATCCGTACCTCGAACTGTTCGATCTGCGGCCGGTCTCCGTCGTCGCCGGCTACCGCTTCTCCTTCGCCCTCACGGTGGACGATCTGGAACTGCTGCGCCCGCTCGGGGAGGGCGCCTGAAGGCATTTCCGCCGATTCCGAAGAAGACGCGAAGGAGGCGTTTCAAAGAGAGTACCCCTCTTTTCGAAACGCCTCCTTCGGAACGCTCCAGCGCCGATCATCGTTCGGATCGGACGCCCATCGATCGCGACGCGCTCTCGGCGGTTCTTTCGCGATCACCGCTCGAACAGCGGGGCGGCAAAGAACGGCTTACAGCTTCGACACATCCTCGGCGTCGACCACAGTATATCCCCTTTGTACGAGCGCCTGCGCGAAGAGCCCCCGCCCGGGGATCAACTTCCCCGAAAACGTCCCGTCGTAAATCCGGTTCACTCCGCACGTGGGGCTTCGCGATTGCAGAATCACCAGGTCGAATTCTTCGTCCTTTATTTTTTCCAAGGCGAGAGCGACCGCGTTTCGAAATTCCGCATCCACATTCTTGCCGTGCTCGTCCATCACCACACCGTCGACGATTTCAGCGCACGGACGGGGCGTCCCCATGTTTCCCAACGCTTCAGGGCAGATGCTTATGACTTCCTTATCCCTCAGATACTCGATCACCGCTTCATTCCTGTTGTTTTTCCCGTTATACTTACAATCGCACCCTATCGTACACGCGCTTACCAAGACTTTCATGGCGCCTCCTCAAGCATCGTACATATCATCCGTTCGTCCCGCTCCAGCGAAGCGGATTTTACAACCATACGCTCCAGTCGCCGTACTGAAACGTTCCGCTCCCGTGATGCAGCTTGCCGTCCGCTTTCAACCGGCGAAAAGCGTCTCTCATGCGGTTCAGAATTTCCGGATGAACGTCCAGGCTATGGTGGGCCGGAAATACTCTGCGCACCGGAAGCGCCGAAATCATTTCAAGCGATTCGAGATACGCCTCCGGGTCGGTGGAGGGGTAGTACGCGAACAACGTGTCCTTATAGACAAGATCGCCGGTAAACAGGTAGCCGCGCTGCGGTTCCCAAAAACAGAGATGCCCGGGAGAGTGTCCCGGCGTATGCAGCGCGACGATCACACGTCCCCCCAGATCGATCGTGTCGCCGTTGCGCAGCGTCCGCGTCGGGGTTCCCTGAAAGAACTCGTACGCGTTCACATCGAACCCCTCCGGCAAATCGCAGCGATCCACGACCATCTCCCTGATGGTATCCATCGTCAGCGGGAATTCTCCATTCAGCCAGTTCAGCTCCGCCTCGTGGGCGTAAAAATCCGGATAGTACTTATGCCCGCCGATATGATCCCAGTGAATGTGGGTCGCCGCCGCGATCACCGGTTTTTCCGTCAGTTTTTTCACTTCTTCGGAAATATCGGAAATGCCCAGTCCGGTGTCGATGAGCAGGCATCGTTCCCGACCTTGAAGCAGGTAGCAGTGGGTTTCCTCCCAATGGCGATATTCGCTGATCACGTGAGTGTCTTTATCGATACGATCAACCGTGAACCATTGTTTCATTCTCTTCCACCTCGGTTCCGAGCAAAATGCATCGTCATCCATCGGGCAATCCCACCGTCGATCGGCGAACGAGAGCGGCGTCCCGAGAAGAGTCCCTTCCTTCGAGGAGCGCCGTCGAGAAGGCGGAATGCCGAGACTCCACTTCAGCAGCCGATCAGCTTCTTTATTTCTTCGGCGGCCCAAACGGGCGTTTTCTCGCTCGCATCGATTTTCACAGTATTCATGCTTTCATACATGGCTCTTCGGGCAAGACTTCGCGCCACGCTATCGGCGTCTCTCAGCCCTTCCGCGACGTCCTTCTCCAGACGTCCGATCAGCGCCGATTCCGACACGGCCAAAGTA
>LVBO01000234.1 GCA_001604435.1 Synergistales bacterium Syner_01 | reverse complement strand
CCGCCGACGGGCGCGTCGAGAACGACTCTTCGGCCGCGGCGCTGGGGCGCATCGCCCTGAGCCACGTCCGCGCCGGAGCCGACACGGTCGCTCCCTCGGCGATGATGGACGGACAGGTGGCCTCCATCAGGAAGGCGCTCGACGACGGCGGTTTCCAGACGACGCCCATCATGAGCTACAGCTCCAAGTTCGCCTCGGCATTCTACGGTCCCTTCCGCGAGGCTGCGGGAAGCGCGCCCTCGTTCGGCGACCGCCGCGGATACCAGGCGCCCTCGACGAACTGGCGGGAGGCGATCCGCGAGTCGATTCTCGACGAGGAGGAGGGGGCGGACATTTTGATGGTCAAGCCCTCGCTGCTCTACATGGACATTCTCGCCCGTCTGCGGGAGGCGACGATGCTCCCGCTTGCCTGCTACCTCGTCAGCGGCGAGTACATGATGCTGCGGCACGCCATGGCCGCCGGAGCGCTCGACGAGGAGCGCGGCCTGCTGGAAGCCCACTTCGCGCTGCGCCGCGCCGGGGCCGACCTGATCATCACGTACGCGGCGGTCGACGTGGCCCGACTGCTGAAGCGCTGACGCGCAACACCCGGTTCGTATTTCCGCAGAAACGTCGACGACGAACGCCCCGCGCGCTGCACACGCCGCGGGGCGTTCGCATGTTTCCAGGGGCCCGACGGCCTACAGAGCGGAAAAGACGTCAGCAGCCGCCGCTATCGTCCGTTCGACAACTTCCTCCGTATGCGCCAGCGAGACGAACGCCGCCTCGAAGGGAGACGGAGCGAACATATGCCCCCGCTCCAGCATTCCGTGGAAGAAGGGAGGGTACTTCGCCGCGTCGGTAGCCTTCACCTGCTCGAGGTTGCGAGGCAGCTCCGGCGCGAAGAAAAAACCGAGTACGGAACCGAAGCGCGAGACGGCGAGCGGAATCCCCGCCTTCGCGGCCGCTCCCGCCATGCCCTCCGCGAGCTGTTTGGCCCGCTCCTCCAGCGTATCGTAGACGCCCTCTCGCCGCAGAACACGCAGGACCGCGAGCCCCGAGGCCATCGCGAGCGGATTGCCGGAGAGCGTCCCCGCCTGGTAGACTGGCCCGAGCGGGGCAAGATGCTCGCAGATCTCCCGCCTGCCGCCGAGCGCGCCGACGGGCAGACCGCCGCCGATGATCTTCCCCAGGCAGGTGAGATCGGGCGTCACACCCGTTCGCTGCTGCACTCCCCCCTCAGGAACACGGAAGCCGGTGATGACCTCGTCGAAAATCAGCAGCGCGCCGTGCGCGGAGGTCAACCTCCGCAACCCCTCCAGAAATCCCTCCACGGAACCGTTCGCGGGTATCGGGGGTACCAACCCCATGTTTCCGGCCCACGGTTCGACGATCACTGCGGCGATTCGGTCGCCGAAACGGCCGAACGCCTCGCTCGTCCGTTCGAGATCGTTGTACGGGACGACGAGCGTCGTCGAAGCCGTGCTCACCGGAACGCCGCCGCTGTCGGGCTTCCCGAGGGTGAGCGCGCCGCTCCCCGCGCTCACCAGCATGCCGTCGGAGTGCCCATGGTAGCAGCCGTCGAACTTCAGCACGATCTCCCGCCCCGTGAAACCGCGCGCCAGGCGGAGCGCCGTCATCACCGCCTCGGTCCCCGAGGAGACGAAGCGCACCAGCTCCATCGAGGGGAAGACGCGCCGTACCTCCTCGGCAAGTTCGACTTCCTTCGGACAGGGCGCGCCGAAGGAGGTCGACTCCCGCGCCGCGGCACAGACGGCCTCGACCACTTCCGGATGAGCGTGTCCGAGGATCAGCGGCCCCCAGCTGCAAACGTAGTCAGTATACCGTCCGCCGTCGACCGAGCGGAGGAACGGCCCCTCGCCTCTCTGAAAAAAGAGCGGCGTTCCCCCCACTCCTCGCCACGAGCGCACCGGGCTGTTCACGCCGCCGACGAGCGTGCGTTTCGCCCGCTCGAAGAGTTCCAAGCTGTTCATCATTACAAAAACCTCCCCTGAAACACCATATCTACCACCCTCCGAGCACCGGGATGGCGGCCAATGCGACAGTCACGGCCATCGTGACGACGAGCGTGAGCAGATTCCATACGAAGAGCGAGCGGACCATGCGCCCCGGAAAGATCCCGAGCCAGAAGGCGAGATCCTGCCGGAGCACCCTCGAAAGCACCGCGAGCATGTTCCCGACGAGCAGTGCGAGCACCCCCTGCGCCGTGGAGAGCGCTCCCGAGGCGATCGCGCCTCCCGCCACGCCAAGCGCCGCGTTGACGTGCGCGAAGGACGCGGCGGCGACCGTCCATCCGGCGCTCGACAGCAGGGGAAAGGAGGCGCCCTTCTCCTGAAGAAAGGCCTGGATCGACGGCGAGAGCAGATACGCCAGCGCGTAGACCGAACAGGCGAGCGGCAGAGTACGCGCCAGCGTCCGGAAGAGCGGAAGAGCGCCTCCCCGATTGCCAACCGGACCTCGGGACGTTCTCCGAGAAGCCCCCTTTTCGTGCTCCTGCTGTGGAAGAGCGCTGTCCGGGATCTCCGCAAAAGCGGAGTCGCCGTGAACGAAGGAAGGACAGGGAACATCGCTCGTTCTCCC
>LVBO01000233.1 GCA_001604435.1 Synergistales bacterium Syner_01 | reverse complement strand
CCCTTGCAAGACTGGGGAATTCTACTTTGCAACTTTGGCCATTTCTATTATGCAACAAACAGTTTATGCGACAGAAAGAATCCGGCGGCCGTCGAACGTCCCGCCGGTGTTCCATCACGATTCGGCGGAGCGCGTGAACGGCTCTTCCAAAAGAAGGTACCCGCAGCACGAGGGGTTTGTCAAGCGCGCAGTCGCCAAAGAGCCTTTCCGTTCCGTCCCTACGCGCTGCGCACGGCGCCCGGGCCGCTCATGAGCAGCTTCGTGTACTCCTCTTTCGGCGCGCCCAGCACGTCTTCCGTCGGGCCGTGTTCGACGATCCTCCCGCGGCGCATCACGTAGACCCTGTCCGCGATCTTCTGCGCCAGCGCGAGGTCGTGCGTGACGAAGAGCATGGCGAACCCCTGCGAGTTCTGAAGCCCCTTCAGCAGACGCAGCATATTGGCCGCCGTGGAGGGGTCGAGCATCGCGCTGATCTCGTCGGCGATCAGCAGCTTCGGCCGCATCACGAGCGCCCGCGCGACGGCGACCCGCTGGCGCTGTCCGCCGCTGAGCATGAAACAGCGCCTCTTCAGGAAGGCCTCGTCGGAGGGAAGCTGCACGTTTTTCAACGCCTCTCTCGCGACCCGGAGTCGCTCCGTCTTCGTCCCCTCTCTCAGAATATCCAGAGGCTCCCTCACGGTCTCCTCGATCGTCAGGTGTTCGTTGGTCGCGGAAAGGGGATCCTGAAAGACGATCTGGATGCCGCCCGTCTTCGACGTCTCGCTGTTGCCGCGTACGGGACGCTCCTCGAACAGCACCTCTCCGGAATCCGGGCGCGCGATCCCCGAGAGGATTTCCGCAAGCGTGGTCTTGCCCGAGCCGGACTCGCCGATCAGCGCGCACACCTCCCCGGCCCTGACCTCAAGAGAGCAGTCGACGCACGCCGCCACGCTCCGCTCGCCCGCGCCGTACGTCTTGTCGATGCCGCTCCCCCCGAGGAGCGTGACGATTCCGTCGCGGATACAGGCGACGCGCCGCCCGTCGCGGACCGTCTTCAAGGCCGGAAGCTCTCCCGCGCATCCGTCGACGCGCTGCGTGCACCGGTTGAAGAAGGGGCACTGCTTCTCGCCCGCGACGACGACCTCTCCCGGAATGCCCCACATGTCGCGATAGGGGTTCACGGAGGGAGAGGAGGAGATCAGCCCTCTCGTGTAGGGGTGCAGCGGGTCTTTCAACAGCGCCTCCGTCGGTCCCTCTTCGAGGACGCTTCCCGAGTACATCACCATGACGCGCGAGGTCATCGCGGAGACCACCGGCAGCTCGTGCGAGATCACGAGCATGGCGAAGCCGCGCTCCGCCCGAAGCCGCAGAAGCAGCTCGACGATCTCGCGCTTCGACACCGCGTCGAGGGCCATCGTCGGCTCGTCCACGAGCAAAACCTCCGGATCGCAGGAGAGCGCCATCGCCACAAGCGCCTTCTGCCGCATGCCGCCCGAGAGCTGGTGCGGATAGGCGTCGCTCCATGACGCCCGCAGACCGACCATCTCCAGCAGACGCCTCGTCTTCTCCGCCGCCGCCGCTTTTCCCTCTCCCGAGTGTCTGCGGATGCATTCGGCGATCTGCTCCCCGACCGCGATGACCGGATTCAACACATCGAGGCCGTTCTGAAAGACGATCGCGATCCTGCTCCATCGGTAGCGCTCCATCGCGCTCTCCGACAGCCCGTTCAGCTCGACGCCCTTGAAGAGCACGCTCCCCTCCACGTCGGCCCGCTTCCGCAGCAGCCCCAGTGAAGCCAGCGCAAGCGAGGACTTCCCGCTGCCCGACTCCCCGATCACCCCCGCGCACTCGCCGGGACGAAGCGTCAGATCCACGCCGCGCACCGCGTCCGCAGCGCTCCCCGAATAGCGCACCGTCATCTTCCGAATCTCCAGAACAGCGTCGTTCACCGCGCGTCTCTCCCCTTCTCTACAGCTTTCTGTTCACGAACTTCTCGAGGTCTCTGGCGATGAACGCCGTCGACACCACCAGCATCGTCAGCGCGACCAGCGGCGGAAGCACCCACCACTTCCAGAAGTCCGTGAAATAGATTCCGCCGAAGCTCATCGACCGGTTC
>LVBO01000232.1 GCA_001604435.1 Synergistales bacterium Syner_01 | reverse complement strand
TTCGAGAAGGACGAGAAAGAACGGAATGTTGCGATGACCGAAGCAGGTATTGCCCGTTGCGAAGAGCTCCTCAAACTTCCGGACCTCTTCTCCGACGCCGCCCACTCCGATCTGGCGCACAGGATAGTGCAGGCGCTCAAAGCGCGTATTCTCTTCCAGAAGGATGTCCACTACGTCGTGAAGGACGGTGAAATTATCATCGTCGATGAGTTCACAGGCCGTTTGATGGTCGGCCGCCGCTACTCGGACGGACTGCATCAGGCCATCGAAGCCAAAGAAGGCGTCAAAGTCGGCAGAGAGAGCCAGACCTTGGCCACCATAACGCTTCAGAACTACTTCCGCATGTACCGCAAACTCGCCGGAATGACGGGAACCGCCGCGACCGAAGCGGAAGAGTTCAAGGAGATCTACGGCCTTGAAGTCATCGTTGTGCCGACGAATGTGGAGATGGTTCGAGAGGACTGCCCGGACGTCATCTACAGGACCGTGATGGAAAAGTTCGCCGCAGCCGCGGAAGAGATCGAAGAATCTCACAAAGCAGGGTGTCCTGTTCTTGTGGGAACAACATCCATAGAGAGCTCGGAGCGCCTGAGCAAGCTGCTCAAGGCGCGAAAGATCCCCCACCAGGTGCTCAATGCGAAGCATCACGAACGTGAAGCGCAGATTGTCGCCCAGGCGGGACATCTTGGCGCTGTGACCGTCGCCACAAATATGGCGGGTCGAGGCACGGATATTCTGCTCGGCGGGAATCCCGAGTTTTTGGCAAAAGAAGCCCTTCGCCGCGAGAATGGAGACGCCGAGGAGAATACGGAACAGTATGCTGCGCGGCTTGAGCAATACCGAGAGCAGTGCCGCACTGAACGAGAGAAGGTAAAGGCTCTCGGAGGACTCAAGATATTGGGTACCGAGCGTCACGAATCGCGGCGTATCGACAATCAGCTTCGGGGGCGCGCGGGACGTCAGGGCGACCCGGGCTCCAGCCGCTTCTATCTTTCGCTGGAAGACGACCTCCTTCGCCTATTCGGCTCCGAACGCATTCAGGGCCTTATGGAGAAGCTCGGGATGGAGGAGGGGGAGTCGATAGAACACAATCTCCTCACGAAAGCGATCGCGAATGCCCAGAAAAAAGTGGAACAGCTCCATTTCGATATTCGAAAGCAGCTTCTGGCGTACGACAACGTTATGAACCGCCAGAGAGAAGCCGTCTATACGGAGCGCCAGCAGATCCTTCGCGACGAGGGTATCCGGGAACACGTCTGGGAAATTATCGAAGGTGTGATCGACGATATACTGGAACGGTACTTCCCCGAAGAAGGCGACGCGGACCCGGCGCGTGCGATCGCTCGGCTGAAGGCGATCTTCGGAGGCGGACTGGAGGCAAGGCTTGAAGGAATCGACAATGTTCGCGACATGCTCGCCCGACGGGACGCATTGGTAGCGGAAATCAGGGCCCGGTTCATCGAAAAAATGGAGACTCTCGGTGAAGAAGAGGGGCGGGCGCTTCTTCGTTTCCTCGTGCTTCATACGCTCGATAACGGCTGGAAGGACCATCTCCTTGCCATGGACGAGCTGCGGCGGGGAATCGGCCTTCGCGCGATCGGCCAGAAAGATCCGTTGCTTGAATACCAGTTTGAGTCGTATAGCCTCTTCCAGTCGATGATGGAACGAGTACGTGAATCGGTCGCCGAGTTGGCTTTCAGAGTCCGTGTGGTGAGTGAACGCGGCGGCGGAGCGGGCGACGGAAGCAACCGCCGCGAAGGAAGAGAGTTTATCCTTCCCTTCGGCGC
>LVBO01000231.1 GCA_001604435.1 Synergistales bacterium Syner_01 | reverse complement strand
CCGACATCCCCCCTCCGCGCAGCGTGCCCGCGGCGTAGATGACGGCCGTCGCGAGCATCGCTCCCAGAAACGCGGATGTGGAAAGGGCCGAGAACAGTCCGAAGACGGTGAAGGAGAAGCCGAAGCGTATGGAGAGCACCGCGCCGAACGCCGCTCCCGTGGACACGCCCAGCATATCGGGAGAAGCCAGATCGTTGCGGAAGAGCGCCTGAAACACCATGCCGCAGAGGGAGAGCGTCGCTCCGGTGATCCACCCAAGGAGCACCCGCGGAAGGCGCAGCTCCCAGAAGATGCGCCCGCCGTTGCCGCCGCTCCGCAAAATGTCTTCCCAAGAGACGGAGTGCATCCCGACGAACGGAGCGACGGCGACGCAGAGCAGCGAGAAGAGCAGAACGGCGGGCAAAGCGAAGCGCTTCATAACACCAGACCTCGCGGGGCGACGTACGGGACGCGTACCCCGTCTCCGCCGAAGGAGTGAAACTCGGTGTCGAAGATCTCGCGGAGCAGTCCGGCGTCCAAAAAGTCGTCCGTCGCGCCATCCCGGAGAACTCCGCCCCCTTTCAACGCGAGCACCCTGTCCGCGCTCCGCAGCGCCAGGTTGATATCGTGCGTCACCATGAGCACGGTGATTCCCCGCTCGCGATTGACGCGCTCCACAAGAGCGGTCATCTCCACCTGACAGCGGTAGTCCAGAAACGACGTCGGTTCGTCCAGAAAAAGCATATCCGTCGTCTGCACGAGCGCCGCGGCAAGCAGCGCCTTTTGTCGTTCGCCGCCGCTCAGCAGATGCACGGGGCGCTCCTGCAGCCCCTCCAGCTCCGTCAGACGGAAGGCGTTGGCGAGGATTTCGCGGTCGTCGACGCTCTCTCCGGAAAACGCCGACTTCCACGGATAACGCGAAAGAAGCAGAAACTCCCGCACCGTGAACGGAAGCGAATCGGTCCCCGACTGGGGGATCCACGCGATGCGCCTGGCGATCCGACGCCGGGAGAGCCCCTCCATCGGACGCCCTTCGAGCAGCACCGTTCCCGACGATGGACGCCGCAACCCGCCGAGACACTTGAGAAGACTGGTCTTCCCCGCGCCGTTGGGGCCTACGATCGCAAGAAACTCGCCTCGCCGCACCGAGAACGAAACCCCGTCGAGAATTCGCGTCCCTCCAAGAACGAGGCCGAGAGCGCGGGCCTCCAGAAGAGGCGTCATGGAATCCACTCGATCTCCGGATGAAGAATTTCCGCGAAGGCGCGCAGAATCCGCCCTATTCTCGGCCCCGGACGGAGAAAGAGCGTCCCTTCCAGAATATGCACCCGCCCCTCCGTTACCGCGGGAACCTTCGCGCTCTCCGTCCACTGCCGCACAAGACGCTCTCGGTCGAAAACATATTCGGCGTCGACCGGCTCCATCGAGTGGTAGAAGTTCCTGTCGCCGATCAAATCGACGATCACCTCCGGATTCAGCGAGAACAACCCTTCGACGGAGAGCAGCGGATAGTCCGCGCCGCCCGGCCCCACCGCGTTCGCGCCGCCCGCGAGTTCGATCAGCTCATTGTAGAACGTAGCTCTCCCTGCCGCGTAAAAAGAGGAGATACGCGGCTCCGAAAGCTCCCTGGAAACGGCGAGCAACACCCGGGGACGGCTCGCCGTCGCGGCGACCTTCTCCGCGAGAGCGGCGATCTCCGCGCGCATCCTCCCGATCAACGCCGCGGCCGCCTCCTCTTCGCCGCACGCGCGGCCCAGCGCCTCGACCGAGAGAAGCACCTCCTCCACCGAATTCTGCTTCAGCAACACGTACGGAATCCCCAACCGCTCGATCTGCGGAAGGAACTGGAGATGAAGATCCTGAAAGACGATCAGGTCCGTTTCCGCGGCGAGAAGAGCTTCAAGATTGAGCGCGGCGAATCCTCCCAACCGCGGCTTCGTTCGCGCCTCCGGAGGCGTGTCGCAGAAATCGGTGACGCCGACGAGCCGATCTCCCAGTCCCAAGGCGAAAAGGAACTCCGTCCCCACCGGAGAGAGCGACACGATCCGACGCGGCGCCCCCGACAGGGACGTCGCGAAAAAGAACACGAAAAGCAGCGCAAGGAGCGCTCCTCCCGTTCGAACTTTAAACCACGCTCGCATCACGGCATTCCTCCCCCAAAAAAAGAGGAGACCGCACGGGCCTCCTCGAATAAACACCAACTTACAGGGTGATACATGCCCGCGCACAACACCCGTGCGCTCTCCGTGATTTTCTGGCTTCCGAAAAAATTTTCGGTTACAGTGGCGGGGCCGCTCCGGACTTGCACCGGATTACTCCGCGGAGAACGCGTATTCAATTGCATTGAATTCTAGGCCTTCTTGCTTCGCGCGTCAACTGCGAAGTTGCGCGCGCCGAGCGGACAGGACGCCTCGAATCCCCGAAGCATAACGGTCTCTCCGGCGATCACCGCGAGAGATTCGGACCTTCGGAAAGGCCTTGCTCCACGAATACGACGTGAGATAGGCAATCGAGGATCGCGCCGCCACATCGCACTCCCATGACAGCTGCACAAATCTTACTGCGAAATTCGAGTATGGACAAAATTTATAATATGCCGTACTATCTTTGCAAAGCATCGGCCGCTTATTGAGCAGAATATTCCGTCCAATAAGAGCTGCTTTGTTTATATTCTAATATTTTAGGAGGGTGTCGTTATGAGTTTTGAATTCGACGAGAAGCTGTCGCATCTGGAGAAGCCGTCTCGGGAGGACGTGCCCGACGAGCATATGAAGGTCTACGAAGAAAACGTAGCGTCCATGGAGAAAAACTGGGGGTTCATCAACAACCTCTTCAAGGTGCTCCCCCTCAATTCGTCCCAGTACATGGGCTTCCTCCATTTCAAGGCCTCTCTTTTCACCCCCGAGACCTGCTACCTGAGCAACGCCGACAAGGAGATGATCGGCCTGGTCGTTTCCTCCACCAACGGCTGCAACTACTGCCTGACCACCCACAGCGACTACCTCCGCGGCATGACGAACGACCCCGTGTGGGTCGACCAGCTCACCTACAACTACCGCGCGGCCAAGCTGACGGAAAAGCAGCGCGCCCTCTGCGACTACGCCTATTTCGTCACCGCCTACCCCAGAGAGATCACCACGGAACAGGTGGATAAGCTCCGGGAAGCCGGCTTCAACGACCACGAGATTCTGGAAGCGGCCTACGTGGCGGGGTTTTTCAACTACACGAACCGCTGGGTGAGCACCATCGAGCCTCTGGCGAATCCGGGACACTACAGCCACAACCGCTGACGGGCAGGCATCATGGAGTACAAACGCCTGTTTGAAAAGGGAAGAATCGGCAATCTGACACTCCGGAACCGCGGCGTCATGAGCCCCATGGCGACCGATTTCGCCGACCACGACGGAACCGTCTCCATGAAGCTGCTCCGGTACTACCAGGAGCGCGCCAGAGGCGGCATCGGCCTGATCATCAACGAGTACACCGGGGTGGACCACGTGGACAGCGTTCCGTCGCCCCATAACCTTCGCGCGTCGGCCGACTGGCACATCGCGGGGCTGGAAAGCCTCGTGGATGCCGTGCACGCCTACGGGGCGCTCATCTTCGCCCAGATTCACCACGGCGGCTCCACGTCGAAGCCCGCGCTGAGCGGCAGGCAGTCGCTAAGCGCGAGCGACGTGCCCGCCGCCCCCGGAGCGCCCGCGCCCAGGGCCATGACCATCGAGGAGATCAAGGCGGTTCAGAAAAAATTCACGGACGCCGCCGTGCGCTGCAAAAAGGCGGGGTACGACGGCGTAGAACTTCACGGCGCCCACTCCTATCTCATCGGACAGTTCTTCAGCCCGTACTACAACAAGCGAACCGACGAGTACGGCGGCAGCTTCGAAAACCGCATGCGGTTCACGGGAGAGATCATCGACGGCATCCGGGCCGCCCTCGGCAGAGGATTTCCCCTGTCGGTGAGGATAAGCGGCGACGAGATGACGCCCGGGGTTCCCGGCACCCTGACTCTCGATGACGGACTTCGAATAGGGAAATACCTCGAAGAGAAGGGAATCGACGTCCTGAACGTGAGCAACGGAAGCGCGCTCAACGGCAACGCGAACTGCGACCCCTACTCCTACGCGCCGGGCTGGAAGAAACATGTGGCGAAGGCCTTCAAGCAGGCCCTGAAGATTCCCATAATCGCGACGAACACCATCAAGGATCCCGCCTTCGCCGAATCGCTTCTCGAAGAAGGCGTGTGCGACTTCGTGGGCCTCGGTCGCTCGCAGTTCGCCGACCCCGACTTCATGAAGAAGGCGAAGGAGGGGCGGGAGGACGAAATCCGCCAGTGCATCGGCTGCATGGTCTGTCGGGAGCGCCTTCTGGCGAAGGGGCAGACGGCGGTATGCGCCGTCAATCCGCGCATGGGGCGGGAGTACCTTTACCCCGACTACCCGAGGAACGGCTCGGGGAGGAAGGTCTGCGTCGCCGGCGGAGGACCGGGAGGCATGGAGGCGGCCAGAGTGCTGGCCGAACGGGGATTCGCCGTGACGCTCATCGAGAAGCGCCCGGAACTCGGGGGCGTCCTTCACCTGGCGGACAAACCGCCTCACAAAGAGCTGATCACCCGTCTCATACGCACGATGAAAAGGGAGCTCGAAGTCCTGGGGGTGAACGTGGTCTGCGGAACGGAGGCCACTCCCGAACTTGTGAAGAAGTATGCGCCCGAGGCCGTCTTCATCGCCACTGGCGCGGTTCCCCTGATCCCGAAAATTCCGGGAGTCGACCTCCCGAACGTGTGCACCGCCGACGACGTTGTGGAGGGAAAGGCGCGCCCCGCGGGGCGCGTGGCGGTGATCGGCACCGGAATGACGGGGCTCGAGACCGCCGAGATGCTCGGAGCGGCGGGGTGCGATCTGCTGCTCGTGGAGATGCTCCCCGATATCGGGCCGGGAATCTTCCCCGTGATCAGGAACGATATTCTGGGTCGCGTCATGGCAATGAAGCCCGAGGTATACGCCGGACACAAGCTCGTGGAAATCCTTCCCGACGGCATCCGCATGGCCCGCGCCGACGGCGCGGTCGTGGAGGCCAATGTCGACGCCGTGGTGCTCTCCCTCGGCATCCGCCCGACCAGGAACGTCGTGGAAGCGTTCGAGGCGGCGTTCGAGCGCGTTATCCCTGTGGCGGACGCCGCCGCGCCCGGCAGAATCTACGAGGCCACGAAGGACGCCTTCGACAAGGCCTATCATTTCGAGTAAGCGGGGACTCCCCCCTTTCGCAGAACCGGAACAGGAATTCCAACGATTTCAGGGAGGTGCCTTTTTTATGGTTGATCTGACGCTCTGGAAACAGCTCGAACTGCTCAAGACCCCGAAGTACAAGTGGGTGGACCTCACTCACGAGCTCTCGCCGGAAACGCCGCACTGGTACGGATTCCAGCCCTTGGGAATCAAGACCCTGTTCGATTTCGACCAGGCCCCCATGAAGGTCTTCGAGTACACCGTTCCCGGCCAGTACGGCACCCATGTGGACGTCCCCTCCCATTTCGACGCCGACGGACGGACGGCGGCGGAAATCCGGGTGGACGAGTTCGCCTACCCCCTGTGCGTGATCGATAAGTCGGCGGAGTGCGCCGGAGACTGCGATTATGCCCTGACCGTCGACGACGTGCTCGAGTGGGAGAAACAGTAC
The DNA here is from genome assembly GCA_001604435.1 of Synergistales bacterium Syner_01. GTDB lineage: Bacteria > Synergistota > Synergistia > Synergistales > Aminobacteriaceae > JAAYLU01. Next base: position 5,770 of record LVBO01000231.1, on the reverse strand, counting down.
GGCAGAATCCCCGAGGGAGCGTTCGTCGCGCTGCGAAGCGACTGGTACACACGCTCCGCGGCGGAGTTCGACAACAAGGACGCCGAGGGGAACGCCCATTACCCCGGGTGGGATCTCGAAACGGTGAAATGGCTGTGCGCGGAGCGGAAGATCGGCTCCATCGGCCACGAAACGCCGGACACGGACCCCGCCTGCCGCCAGTGCGACATCGGCTTCGCCGCCGAGGACTATATCCTCCGGCAGGACAAAATACAGGTCGAGCTGCTGTGCAACCTCGACAAAGTTCCGCCCGTAGGAGCGATCATCTTCTGCACGTTCCCCAAACTGAAGGGCGGCACGGGCTTCCCGGCCAGATGCTTCGCCGTCTGCCCGGCTGAATGACCCTCCCCTGTGCGGGGCGCTTTTCCCCAGCACAGGTTTTTACATAACCGGGGGCGCTCCCGCTTGCGACGTCCCCGGTTTGATAGACAGTAGCAAGAGACATTACTGCGGCGCCCCCGATTAAAGAGACATCGAAGATAGACGGAGTTCTCTGCTGATTACAGCTCATAAAGCAGCGCATAAATATGCGCCTGACGTATAAATTAGCGCTTGCGTTCATAAAGAGCAGCTTTTCTTTCTCCGGTTTGCACAACATCGCCCTGTTTTTTCAATCGTAGAAGCAACTTATATGCTTGGTCTTTTGAGATGCGGCACAACTCCATGACATCCGCGCGTTTTATCGTCCCATGCTTCTCGATGTAGTTGAGCACCATCTGTTCCTGCTGGATTTGCGAGAAACCAGCCTGCCTGATGTATTCCGCTCGCTGCCCCGCTTTCTGGTATATCCGGGCGCTGAGTGTATATGTTCGCCCTCTGCCGGTTCCGTGCTGCTCCAAGAAGCCGGTTTCGACCAGCCTCTCCAGTGTCGTGCGCACATTCGCTTCGGGCTTTTGCACCGATGGAGCCAAATCGGCTGTCGTCAGTCGACGTTCATCCCGCAAACGGGAAAGGACGATAAGAGAGTCGACCGGCATGAGGCCGAGCTTCTCCTCCTGCTCGACGACCATTTTCAGAAAATCGGGATCGGCGTCGGCGTTGGAGAGCAAGACGGCTACGGTATAGTCGGTGGACATCGAGTAGTCCGGTGCAGGACGGCCGTAGCGGAGCATTCCCTCGAAAATACGGTCGATGCCGCGTCCGGTGCGCTCGGCGAGGCCGATTCGTTTGATGATATCGGCCAGTAGCGGATTGCGGGAGCGAGGGGGCGTCACTAGAAGGTTACCGATACCCACTCCTTCGATGAACCCTCCGGGGCTGCTGATTGCGAGGCCGTCGTCGTCCAGTTTGAATGGAAATCCACGCAACGCTCTTTCCTCGGACATCGCATCGCTCCACTCCGACCGAGATGGAAGGGTTGGTCTTGTTTGCGATCAGTGAAGACATGCCCGAAACGTTCAGATGATTCGCGTGCAGACCGGTCACGCTGCCGTCGTCTTCGACGCCGAGCAGCAGATCGCCTCCTTCAGTATTCGCCAAAGAAACAACGGCGGCTACTAGTTCCCGATCAGGTAGGCTTTTCGAGTCGCCTTTGAACTCCAATCTCAAACCTTCGCCTTGTCGGATCAACTCTTCTATATCATGTTCATTCACGAGCACTCCTCCGCCTCTTTCCATAATCGTAAGCCGCTCGGGAGCATTCAGCTGCATCTCCCGTTAGTGCTTGGCAGCGATAACGGACTTCACCGACTGGCTTCCCGGAGGCATGCAAGCGGAACCCAACCGGATTCCGAGCCGCCGGACCGTTCGCACCATACCCAACCGTTCAGAGTTCTCGAGCCAAGAAGCACATCGCCCTGTTTCACATTCAGCTCTCTCGCGGTGTAGTCTTCACGGGCGCGAGCAGCCTCGCCTTCGACTCTTTCGATGATTTGCGCCGGAACCCAGCCGCCTTTCCGACCGGGTGATTCGCAGAAAAACCAGTTATCCCAACCCTCCGGGCCTTCGTATTTCTCGCCGACGCTCAGGGGAGCCCCTTTTTCGAAGGTGATGGGCTCGGGATACTCGCTTGTGTGGTCTTGAATTACAAGGTAGCGCGTGGTCTCGGTGCATGTATCCATTATAAACACTCCTTCGGTTATGTTCGGATAGTCGCCTTCTAAGCATATCGATCTCTGTTCTCGCGACTGCGAAGCGCGGATTTATTTCGAGCTGCCGCTGGACTCCAGGAGAGCTCTGCCTTTGGCGGTGAGCCGATACTTCTGGGTAGGGCTTTTCGGCGAGTCGGGCTGTGTCATTTCGATAATCTTTATCCTGAGCGCGGGCTGCAGATACTCGTAAAGGAAGGTTGGACGATGACGCAATCGAAGCGCCGCCATTACCTCCCGTCCATTCATCTCTTCGCCTGCAACAACTCCCAGCAACCTTCGCACTTGTTCGGTTACTTGTTCGTTTACTTGTTCGGTTACTTGTTCGGTTACTTGTTCGCCGGTATCACCCGACCGGATTCGCCCTGAAGAAACGGGGGGAGTCGCCGCGATCAGCGTCAACTCGAACTCCTTGCTCGCCTTGACGTTTCGAATGACGGGGCGGACGTAGCCAAGGCCGGTCCACTGGGAAATCACGTCGTTCAAGCCCCAACCGGCATTTTCGCTGAAGCCGATGCGGCGGAAGGCTACGGCGATAGTCGGATTGCGGACCTCCTTCGGGCCGGGAGCGAGCAGATCGCCGGTGGCGAAGGCGTCGCCGGGATTCCAGAAGATGGTGCGATCCGAAAAACGCCGGATCTCCGGTTTGCGGGTATGGTCCTGGTAGTCCTGATGACAGAGCACATTGACGAAAGCCTCCCGGAAAGCGATAAAATCGGCAGGCGTGTCGTTCCGCTCCATGGTCGCCGGGTCGAGGCGGAACGGGACGGAGGCGAACTTCATATACCATTCCAGGAAGGAGAGCCACGCCTGAACGATGTTCGACTCCATGATCACCCTATCCAGCCAGCGCACACCGGGCGGGTTCTCGCCGAACGCGAATCCGAAACGCTGGCAGTCGGCTGCGGGACGTGGCATCATCCCGCGCAGATAGCCGTCCGAACCGAAGAGTAAAACGGCCGCGTGCGTGGGAAGCCTGCCGTGCGGCGTCTCCCGGATCAGTCCCAGTTGAAAGAGAAATTCGTTATCGTCGACTTCCGCATAGGAGCGGTTGTTGGGCCGGCTTTCGTAACGGCTTCGATACCAGGCCAGGGAACGGCGGTCGAAGCAGCGGTCCGGATCGTATTCTATGGTGAGGCTGTCCCACCGTTCCGCCGCCGCATCCCGCAAGAATCGTTCGATCTCCGTCTGCAGGCACTGCTCGTCCCCGGCGCCGCGACGGATGTAGCACTGTCGGATGTCTCCTCTGAGATAGACGGGTTTTTCGCTGCGCGACGCCTCGGGGATATGGAAAACGAGCACAACCTTGTCTTCGACTTCGAAGCGTTCCGCTTCCGCGTTTATTCTGCGATTCAGCTTATCGCCGGTCCGCAGCGCGCTGAGAAAGTCGTTTTGCACCTTGTCCGGAGCATCGACCCCCGCGATCTCCAGTTCACCCTCGGAGTCCTTCACACCGAACACCAGAGTGCCGCCCTCGGTATTGGCGAAGGCGGAGACCGTCCGATACGCATCTTCGGAAACGCCCTTCCGCGATCTCTTGCATTCAAGATCGCTCCATTCCGGCTGCTTCAGTCTGGCGATAAGTTCCTCTTTTTTCATTCCGTTGCCTCCATGCACAAGAAGCCGCCTACATTCACTCTCGCGAGCACCGTTCACTCCCTCCCGTGAGGCGGCTCAGCGGCGAATATCGTCAGCTTCAGTTCGGCGTCGTCGAGCAGGAGATATTCCGGCCTCCTCCCGGACAACGCCTCGCTCTCGGTGATGATGATCGGAACGCCTTCGCCTCTTCTGTCCATGATGTAGCTCCGCTTGCTGCCCGTCGCCTCTACGTTCATCGGGCATCGGGCAAGGAGCGAGCCGAGCAGTTCGTTCCTGGCGGACTGTCGCTGGGAGATACTTTCGACAGTCATCGTGTTCGGGATCGTACCGGGAGAGAAGAGTTCCAGCCTGTCCGTAAAAACGTGCAATCGAATCTTGGAACCGTAGATCGAGTAGTCTCGGTGAGCAACCGCATTCGTCACCGCCTCGAAAACAGCGTTCATCGAAAACTGCGGCGTCTCGATTCTATTGGGGGCTTTTACGGCGAACACCCGCGTGTTTCGTTCGACGAATTTGCAGGCCTCCCTTATTTGAACGTCCAGCGGACCGACGATATCCTTCGCGTCCAGTTGGTACGCGGCGTTCCGCTCGGCGCCGCGATAGCATACGGCTTGAATGAAAGCGCTGGAAAGGTACGATTCCGGCGCGTCCGAAGCCATGAGAATACCGCTCACCGTCGCTCGAATGCTCCCGTCTTCGTCTTTGGCGATCAGTTTCATCTTCCCGAGGAAATCCCGGTCGTCCTTCGGCGAGAGCACCGTTCGGAAGCGCTCCCAAAGTTTGGGATTCAGGTCGTCGAGCGAAGTACCGGGGACGGTCTGTTCGTCGAAGCGGATGAGACGCGCCTGACTGCGCTGCTGAAAGAGCCGCGCCAGGACGTCCGGCTTCATCTCCCGCTTGGCGCTTCCGATGCGGCGAAAATAACCGTTCGGGCTTTTATGGACGAAGAGACTGCGAGGGACATCTATTCTCAGGATGATTTTTTCATCTCCCTGGCCCGCGGATACCAAGAGTTTGCGTAGAACGCAATCCAGCGGAGGAGTTATCGAATCGTTGCATATCGAACGAATCCAGCTTTCGACACTGTCGATCTTCTCCGGTGGTATCCCGAGAATTTCTCTACTCTTGTCGTCGACGCCCAGCACAACTATGCCGGTCGCAGTGTTCGCCATGGCCGCCAGTTCGTCCGCCATGCCGTCCTTGTGCGGGCCGACGACTCTGTCGCCTCTGAATTCCAAAGCCTTGAGTTCGAGCACGGAGTCCTCGCCAAGAGCGATTTGTTTCAGCAGATCAGCCGTATTCTCGTACATCATCGACCTCCGTTCTCGCGTCTTCTCGCGTACATTCATTTCGAGCTGTCGTCGGGACTCCATCCTCAGGCTTATGCCTTGTCGTTGCGGATGGCGGGGCGGACGTAACCACGCTCGATCCACTATATGCAGACGGAGGGCGCTTGTCAAACGTTTCCCCGCCTCGCCTGCCCGACTACCCGAACCTCTCCCGCATACGCCTCCTCTCCCACCTTGACACCGTATGAATGAGAAGGGTATTATTCAGTATGAAGAAGTTTGTTGTATCGTAACACAACACCATGTACGTCGCAGATGTTCGGGAATCCGGTGAAAAACCGGAACGGCCCCGCCACTGTAACCGTGACGAAACCGCACTGCCACCGAAGTTTTTCGGGAAGGCGCGGATTGAGGATGAACGGGAGTCAGGAGACCGGTCTGCGATGCGATGCCAGGAAGCGTCTGCGCGGGCGGAGGCTGCTTGACCGGGAGAGGGGGTATCCCTCTCTATATACTGTTGTTCATCGATGAAAGGCCGCCCGCGCACCGGGGCGGTCTTTTTTTGTCTTTGAAAATTCACGAAGAGAGGATGCCGAAGATGGATACCGAAATTCAGGCTCACGTTCAGGAAACCGCGCCGGTAGCGTTCGACGAGTTCCCTCCCTCGTCCTACGAGGAGTGGCGCAAGGAGGCGGAAACGGCGCTCAAGGGAGCGCCGTTCGACAAGAAGATGTACACGAAAACCTACGAGGGAAT
>LVBO01000024.1 GCA_001604435.1 Synergistales bacterium Syner_01 | reverse complement strand
CTCTTTCGAAGGGGGTACGTCAACAGGACCGAGCAAGCCCATTTTCAAGGCGAACTCCGCACCTCCTCGGGTGATCTTCTGCGCTGGTTTCGTCGCAAAAGGCCTGTAGATCCTGAAGTTCGATTAAACTGTATCAGAATACGAGCCGCTCGATATCGCGGGTTTCACGCTCCCCAAGAAAATCATAGAGGTGGAAGAACGCAAACGCCCCCGGAAAACCTCTCCGGGGGCGCTGCGTCTTTCGCTGCATTCGCCGTCAGAAACGAACAACCTCCAGGCCGAGGCGCTGCTTCATGAAGCGCTCGAGGGCGTCGCCGTGGCGGCCGAAGGCGACCATGTGATGGCAGCCGAGCATGGCGTCGAAGCACGCCTCCCAGCTCTTCAGGCCGAAGCGGAACTGCGTCCGGCAGGTGTCGAGCCGGGGGTTCGAGAGCAGCGGCGCTTCGAAGAGCACGGCGTTCCGGAACTCGTTGCCGATGCGGAAGATGGTCGCGTCGCGCGCCCCCTCCACCTCCACGCGCTGCGAGACGGAGAGCCCCGTCTCGTGGTGCGAGCGGATCTCGTAGGGCTGGGCGTTCGCGGAGAGGAGCTTCCGGGGCGCGGTGCAGTGGACGATGTCCAGCGTGTTGTCCAGGTTGTACACCGGGTTCCCCATGAAGACGGGCATCCCGGTGATCGCCTTGCCGACGATCATGGAGACGGCGGCGTCCAGGTCCCCCTCGCATGCGGCGACGGTCTCCGGCTCGTCGTTGAGCATGGAGAGCGCGACGCACGCCGTGACGCCCAGCGTCTTCGCCAGCGAGAAACAGGAGATGGCGAGCGCGTTGCACCCGTAGCGGGCGAGCAGATTCTTCAGCGCCCGGTACATTCGGAAGGCCTGTTCGATCTGCTCCATGTTCGGCTCAAGGCAGGAACGCGCGCCGTCGGCGAACTCCTTCGCGAGCGAGGCCGCGACGGAGTCGTTCCGGCACGCCTCGAACTCCGCGAACAGCTCTTCCAGCCCGATATGGACCGACGAAATGCCCAGCAGTCGCTCCATCTTCCGCGTGTCCACGCTCGCGGAGACCACCCACTCCTGCGTGTACCCCACCAGCAGCAGGCGCGCGTTCCGGACCCTGTGCGCGGCCTTCAGGTCGCTCGCAGCGGCCAGCCAGGAGCCCTCGTGGTAGACCTTCGTCACTCTCCGGCCCCGGTTGCGGAGCGTCCCCCAGACGTCGGCGACGGCGGGGAGGGCGTTCTTCGAGACGATGCGCGTCACCGTCGACCGCTCCCCCTCCGGATAGATGTCGTCGTTGGGGAAGAAGCTCCAGAGCAGGCTTTCGGAGGCTGCTCCCGCAGCGGCGAGCATCCGTTTCTGCACGCCCCCCGAGAGAGGAACGAGCAGCGGAACCGCCCGCCCGAGCGAGGAGAGCGCGTCGTCGAGGTCGGCGTCTCCAGCCACGATGCGTGCGGTCCGCATGAGCGACGTCGGCGCGTCCATCGCCTCCAGCATTCCGGCGACGCCCTTCCCCGCGGCGTCCAGCTCAGCCCTGTCGGGCCAGTAGACGGGGGAGGCGAAAAGAAGAGGCTGCACGAAGAGTTTTGTAACCATGATCCTTCCTCCTTCTCTCTTTCTGCAATAACGGACGATCAGGCTTCCTGCGCCCCGCCCAGGTAGGCGTCCTTCACGGCGGGGTCGCAGAGCAGCGCGCGCCCCTCGCCTTCGAGCGCCACGCGCCCGTTCTCCAAAACGTAGGCGTAGTCGGCGATGGCGAGCGCCTGGTTGGCGTTCTGCTCCACCAGCACGACGGTGATCCCCTCGTCGCGGATGCGCCGCACCGTGTCGAAGACCCCTTTCACGATGATCGGGGCGAGCCCGAGCGACGGCTCGTCGAGAAGCAGCACCTTCGGCTCCGCCATCAGCCCCCTGCAGATGGCGAGCATCTGCTGCTCCCCGCCCGAGAGCGTCCCCGCCTGCTGGCGCGCGCGCTCCTTCAGGATGGGGTACATCTCGAACATGCGGTCGAGGTTTCTGCGGACGCGCCCCGCGTGGTTCACGGTGTACGCTCCGGCCATCAGATTCTCGCGGACGGTGAGGCCGGGGAAGACCTGCCGCCCCTCGGGAACCTGCACCACGCCGAGCTTCACCACGCGGTACGGCTCGCGCGGCAGCAGCTTCGCGGTGTCCGGACCGATTCCGTCGGTTAAGAATATCCTGCCCCGTTCCTGCTTCACCAGGCCGGAGATCGTGTTCAGCAGCGTGCTCTTCCCCGCTCCGTTGGAGCCGATGATGCTGACGATGCTCCCCCGTTCGACTTCGAGCGAGACCCCCAGAAGCGCCTGCACGTGGCCGTAGGAGACCCACAGATCCTCTATACGGAGCATGACGCATCCTCCTTGCCGATGTAGGCTTCCGTCACTTCATGGTTGGCCCGGATCTCCGCCGGGGTCCCCGAGGCCAGCAGCTTGCCGAAGTTGAGCACGTAGATGCGCGAGCAGAGCGTCATGATGACCTCCATCCGGTGTTCGATCACGAGCACGGCGAAGCCGAAGCGCTCCCGCAGCTCCCCGACCAGCCCGATGAACTCGCGCACCTCGCTGGGGTTGAGCCCCGCGGCCGGTTCGTCGAGCAGCAGCACCTTCGGCCCCGTCGCAAGGGCGCGCGCGATCTCCAGCTTCCGCTGAAGGCCGTACGGCAGGTTCGACGGCTTCTCGTCGGCGTACTTCTCCAGCCCGACGAGCGCGAGATACTCCATGGCCGCCGCCCGCACCTCGCGTTCGCGCCTCCGGAAGGCAGCGCCGAGGGTGAACAGCGAGAACAGCCCGTACGGCGAATACGGGTCGGCGGCGGTCATCACGTTCTCCAGAACCGAGAGCCCCTTGAAGAGGCGGATGTTCTGGAAGGTGCGCCCGATGCCGCTCCGCGTGATCTCGAACTGCTCCTTCCCCGCCAGCTCCTTCCCTTCGAGGAGGATGCTCCCCCTGTCGAGGGGGTAGACGCCGGTGATCAGGTTGAAGGCTGTCGTCTTCCCCGCGCCGTTGGGGCCGATGATCCCCACGATCTCGCCCTGCTCCGCGCCGAAGGAGAAGTCGTCCACCGCGCGGACGCCGCCGAACGACTTGGTGAGGTTCCGCACTTCGAGGAGGCTCATCGCGGCGCCTCCTTCGTCCGCCCTAAGAGGCGCCGCAGCGTCTTCGGCGACAGTTCGCGCTCGCCCATGATGCCCGCCGTGCGGTAGTTCACGATCAGAAGGACGATCACGCAGTAGATGGCCACGCGCCACTCCGAGGCGAAGCGGAGAAACTCCGGCAGCCACGTGAGCAGAATGGTGGCCAGCACCGTCCCGGTGAGGCTGTTCACGCCCCCGACGAAGACGATGATCGTCCACTCCGCCGAGATGATCCAGTTGAACGCGGCGGGTTCCAGATAGGTCGTGTAGAAGCCGAAGAGCACGCCCGAATACCCGGTGAGCGCCCCCGCGAAGAGGAAGGTGATCAGCTTCAGGCGGTAGACGTCGATCCCCATCGACTTGGCCGCCAGCTCGTCCGAGCGGAGCGCGAGACACTGCCGCCCGTACTTCGAGTTCTTGTAGAGGATGACGAGCGCGAGACAGACGACGACGCTGACGAGCACCACGGGGAGTGTGGTGAGCTGCGGAATGCCGGAGATCCCCATCGCGCCGCCGGTGATGTTCGCCGAGTTGTTGAGCAGTGCGACGATGGCCTCGCCGAAGCCGAGCGTCACGAGGGAGATGTAGTCCCTCCTGAGGCGCACCGTGGGCAGGCCGACGAGCAGCGCGGCGAGCATGGCGGCGACGATGGCGAGGGCGACGGCGGGAACGACCGGCACGTTGTAGTTGCGGATGAGCACCGCCGAGACGTACCCCCCGATGGCCATGAACGCGGCCTGTCCCAGAGAGAAGAGCCCCGTGAGCCCCGTGATGAGGTAGACGCCGAGCACCCCGATGAGCGCGATTCCGGTGAAGATGACGGTGGAGACGAAGTAGTCCATCGCGGGCCTCCTACGCCTTTTCCTGCACGATGATTCCCGCGATTCCCCTGGGCCGTACGAGGAGGAAAGCGAGCATCACGATGAAGACGAAGACCGGCGCCCATCCGGCCCCGACCCACGAGATGAAGAAAATTTCGAGGATTCCCAGGAGCACCGCGCCGATCACCGCGCCGTGGATGCTCCCCAGGCCGCCGAGGACCGAGGCGACGAACCCCTTCACCACCATCTGCCCGAGCTGCGGGTAGAGCGTGTAGTTCATCCCCAGGAAGACGCCGCTGACGCCCCCCAGCGCGCCCGAGATCATCAGCGCGGTGGTGACGAGAAAGTCGGGGTTCATCCCCATGAGCTGCACTGTGTTCACGTCGAAGCAGGCGGCGCGGATCCCCAGCCCGATCTTCGTCCGGTGGAGGATGAAGAGGAGCGCGAGCAGCGCGGCGATCGAGAGGGCGAACATCATCATGTCCGTCACGGCGACGTTCACGCCGAACAGCGGCACGGCCGAGGTGGCGAAGAAGCGGGGGTAGGAGTAGAAGTTGCTGCTGGCGTAGATCGTGATCAGGTTCTCCAGCAGGATGCCCATCGTGATCGACGAGATGAAGTAGTAGACCGGCTCGCTCTTCGTCCGGCGCAGCCGCCGGAAGGCCAGGCGTTCGACGGCCGCCGCGATGACCGCCCCCGAGACCGCCGCCGCCGCGAGCACCGCCGCGAACAGGACGAGCGAATCCAGCCGGTCCGAGAGATAGCGGGAGGCGACGTACCCCGCGTACGCCGTCACGGTCATCACGCCCCCCTGCGAGAAGTTCGAGAACTTGAGGACGTTGAAGATGAGCGCGAACCCCACCGCGATGAGCGCGTAGACGGAACCGAGGGAGATACCGTTGAGGATGTTCTGCACCAGCATGCAACCAGCTCCTTTGCCCTTCCCGGCGGCGCCGCGGAGGAAGGGGGAAATGAACGGGAGGCCGCCCCGCCCCGGAGAAGCGGCAGGACGGCCTCGCGCTGCGAACGGCTTTCGACTATTTCGACCAGGGAGCGCGGTGTTTCTCGGGCACGTAGCGGCCCAGCTCGACATACTCTCCCTTTTCGATCTTGTACATGACCATGGACAGGCCGACGGGCTGGTGCGTGTCCGGCGAGATGGTGAGGACGCCCGTGGTTCCTTCGAGATTGGCGACGACCGGCATCCCCTTCATGACGTGCTCCGACGAGGTTCCGCCGGCGAGCTTCATGGCCTCCTGGATGAGAAGGATCTTGTCGTAACCCAGGAAGACCTTGTTCACCGGGTTCTCGCCGTACTTCGCCTTGTAGACGTCCCAGACTTCCTTGAGCTGGGGCTCCTTCTCGGAGAAGTTGTTGGCGAGGTAGATGTTGTTCGCCGCCTCGGGGTCGTTCACGAGGGAGGCGAACGGCGGCGCGAAGTCCAGTCCGCCGATGATGGGGACGTCGAAGCCGATCTGCTTGCGCTGGTTCGTCACCAGCACGGCCTCCTGGATGTAGTTGGGGAAGTAGAGGCAGTCGGCGCCGGCTTCCTTGATCTTGGTGAGCTGCGTCTTGAAGTCCTTGTCGCCCTTCGTGTATACCTGCTCGGAGACGATCTCGCCGCCCGCCGCCTTGATGTACTCCACGTAGGGCTTCATCAGGGAGACCGCGAACGCGTTCGACTGGTCGTAGAGCACGCCGATCTTCTTCAGGCCGAGCACGTCGATCGTGTAGCTGGCCATGATCTCGGAGTACTGCACGCTGGACGGCTGCATCAGGAACATCGCCGCCTGGGGCTTGCCGTCCTCGCCCACGGTCACGCGGGGGTCGATGAAACTGCCGACCACGGGCACGCCCGCCTTGTTGGCGATGGGGCCGAGCGCGAGACCGATGTTGCTGACGGGAGGTCCGACGACGGCGACGACGCCCGAACTCACGAGGCTGTTATACCCCTTGATGGCCTCCTGGACGTTGGCCTTCGTGTCCATCGTGATCAGCTTCAGCATGGCGCCGTCGACGCCGCCCGCCGCGTTGATCTTCTCGACGGCGATCTCCGCGCCCCGCGTCACCGCGTTTCCCCACACCGACGTGGGGCCGCTGATGTCCTGCATATTGCCGATCAGAATCTCCTTCGCCGACGCCGCGCCGACGAATCCGGCAAGCAGCGCAACCAGAACCGCGCAGAACAACCACTTTCTCGTACCGTTCTTCATGTCTTTGTTCCCTCCCGCTTTGGAATGTATTTAGTGCTCTTTCCGGGACGCCCTGTGCGCCTTGAGCATGGGGCCGTAGACCTCCCGGTCTTTCGCGTAGCACCCGGTGGAACCTCCCTGACCCATCACCTCGCTGCACAAACTGCACGAAACGCACACCTTCCTCGCATCGACCGCCCCCTTCTCCAGAACGTCTCTCGGCAACTCGGGGTACGCGAACCCCGTCCGTCCGAAGCCCGCGAACGTCGCAGCCTTCCGCGCCACGTTGGCGGCGGCGGCGAACACGCCGAACTGTCGAAGCCAGGTGTACCCCGAACCGGCCGTCGGAAGGTCCGGGTACGCGCGCTGCACTTGCGCCGTCAGCGCGAAGAGGCGCGCGACGCCTTCGAGCGGGTGCTCCGGCGCCTCGATGTTCCCCGGAACGAGCCGGTCGAACGGGCGCACGAGCCACGGATTGTAGTAGGGCGTACCGGTGGAGGTGGTCAGAAGGTTCAGCCCGAGCCCTTCGAGGATGCCGACGAGGCGCAGCGGCTCGCTCATGTCGGGAACGGGCGGGTCGGAGCGGTCGCCCCCCCAGCCGTAGGGGTACGGAAAACCGTCGAAGAGGTTCATCCGGCTGGTCACGAGGAACGAGGGATTCGACACCGCCGAACGGATGCGCTCCGTCGTCTCGCGAAGAAAGCGCGTCCTGCCGTCGAAACCGCCGCCGAACTTTCCGGGGCGCAGATGGGCCGACAGCAGATCGGAGGCGAGATAGCGATGGCAGCTCTTGATGTCGATGCCGTCGAAACCGATCTTCTCCGCGCGGACCGCGGCCTCGACCATGCGGTCCTGCACCGCTTCGATGTCGGCGTCGGAGAGCGGCTCCACATGTTCGGGAACCTTCGCCCGCCCGTCGAGCAGCGGGTAGCGCACCGTCAGACCGGGGGTCGTTCCCGTCGCGTGCCGGTAGCGCCCCGCGTCCTGAAGCTGAAGCAGGCAAAGGGGCGAATGCGACGGACCGAAGGGTTCGCGGGCCGCGGCGCGCGTCGCGTCGAGCAGCGAGGCGATCGCCTTTTCGGTGGAGGGCTGGAGCCACATCTGACGGTCGCTGCTGCGCCCCCCCTGCCAGACGGCGCACGCCTCGAACTGGATCAGCCCCCATCCGCCCGCGCCGTAGCGGCGGTAGCGCCGGAACGTGAGTTCTCCGGGGGAGCCGTCGGGGAGCGCGTCGCGCCCTTCCATCGGAAGCGTCGAGAAACGGTTGGGAGCGGTCCTCTCTCCGACCGTCGCGGGCGCGGCGAGGACGGAGAGAGCTTCGTTGAAGGAAATGTCGAGGCCGAGCGATTCGATCTTTTGCCGAAGCTCGTCCAGTGTGGAGAAGGTGAATGATTCATACTGTGCCATGGGTTCCCTCTCAGTGACGGGCCTTCCGTACGAAGGCGCCGGATTCGATTTCTGGGTTGACCAAGGACAACCAAANNCCAGATGCTTCCGCATCGACTCGCGCGCGCCCGTCTCGTCGTGCTCGCGGATCGCCCGGACGATCTGTTCGTGCTCGCCCAGAATGCGCTCCGTCCACTGCGGACGCGGCGTCGTGAGGCGGTTCTTGTTCAGCGACTCCATCGCGCGCTCGATGATCGAAGAAAGCCCCTCGTGCACCCGGATGAGCACCTCGTTGTGCGAGGCCGCGATGACGATGCGGTGGAAGATGTCGTTCCAGTGCGCTCCCTCTCGCCCCGCGTCCGGACCGCCCTCCCCGAAGATTCGCGAGAACTGCGCGAGACACTCCTCCATCTTCGCCAGGTCCGCGTCCGTCCGGTTGCGCGCCGCGAGCCCCGCGGCCGGACTCTCCATCATGATGCGCACCTGGAAGACCTGGGGGATGACGTCCGCCGGCCACGTCGCGTACAGGTCGAGGCTCTGGTTGAGCCGCCCCATGCCCGCGTCCTTCACGAAGAGCCCCTGCTTCCCCTTCACCTCGATGATTCCGAGCGTCTCCAACACGATGAGCGCCTCGCGCATCGACGTCCTGCTGGTGCCCATCAGCGCGGCCATCTCGCGCTCCGTGGGAAGCTTCCCCTCCTTCACGACGGAGCCGTCCTTGATCGCGGCGTACACCTTCTCCACGAGAATTTTTCTCGATTCGTTCATTTTTTCCTCCAGTTTCGACTCCCCGTCTTTCGACCGAGATGCTATTATAGAGACGCGCCAAGGGGAGAATGGTTCCGTTTTTGGTTGTCCATGGACAACCGCATTATACATGAAAACGCTTCAATCGAGGAGGCGATGCGCGAATGAGAAGAATTCATCTTGACGATGCGGAGGGAACAGTCTTTCCAGCGGGGCGCAGGACGAAGGTGCTCGTCGGGAAGGACAGCCCGCTTCAGGCGAAAGGGTTCGCGATGGGGCGCGTCCGCGTCTTTCCGGGGGGGAGCATCCCCGCGCACGAGCACGTCAACGAGGAGATCTACCACATCCTCTCCGGAACAGGCGAAATGCAGGTCGGGAACGAGACGGAGACGGTCCGCGCGGGCGACACGGTCTACATGGAGCCGGACGTTCCGCACACGCTGCGCAACACCGGCGACTCGGATATGGAGCTTCTGTTCGTCTACTCCCCAGCGGGCGTGGTCGAACACTGGCGGGAAGAGCTGGAAGGGAAGCGCCCGCAGGGGTGAAGGCGCATCACGCCTTCGACCCCGCGGGCGGCGCTCCCAAGCGCGCAGACCTTTTTCTTCCGCGGCGCAACTACTCGCCGACGACGATCTTTTCTCCGCCTTTCAGGTTCTTTCCTCCGACGACGACGCGCTCCCCTTCTTCGAGCCCGGAGAGAATCTGCACGGCGTCGGGCAGGGTCAGCCCCGTCTCGACGGCTCGCTCCTCCGCCGTTCCGTTTTTTTCCACGAAAACCTTGCCGTTTTCACGCAGCGCGTGCGAAGGGATCGTCAACGC
>LVBO01000230.1 GCA_001604435.1 Synergistales bacterium Syner_01 | reverse complement strand
CCGTCGCAGTGGGTTCCCGAGTCCTCCAGACGGGCCAGGGTCTTCCCGCTGTACTGCGCGCTCCGCTCGCTCGGGAAGAACGGCCTCCGGGAGATGATCGCGCGGAACTGCGAGCAGGCGCGTCTGATGGCGTCGCTCCTCGCCGAAGACCCCGGAATCCGCATTCTCAACGACGTCGTCCTCAACCAGGCGCTCGTGCGCTTCGTCCCCCCGCGCGGCGCCGACGCGGACGCCTTCACGAGGCTTGTCGCGTCAAAAGTGCAGGAGGAGGGAACCTGCTGGGCGGGAGGAAGCGTCTGGAAGGGGATGGCCGCGATGCGCATCTCGGTTTCCAACTGGTCCACGACCGATACGGACATCCGCCGCTCCGCAGCCGCGATACGGAGCGTCCTGTCCACTCTTCGTTTTTAAGCCGAATTCGGTACTTGACAAAGTCGCCTCGATAAGGAAAACTTATACCCGTATATGTACTTGTAAGAAAGACAGACGAAGACTGATTGCCATCGAGGAGGGGTTTGTAGTGGAGAGAGTGTTTCGGGTACTTCTTGTTCTTGCTCTGTTCGTGGTTCCTTTTTCCGTCGCGACCGAGGTTTCCGCCGCCTATAAGGGGTATGCCCGGCCGGATTCGCTGATTACGGCCGAGGAGTTGAAGTCGCTTGTGGACGCGGGCTCCGTGAAGGTGCTCGATGTGCGTCCCGCGCTGAAGTACCGTTTGGGGCACATTCCCGAGTCGATTCAGGTGCACCGCTCCGATTACAACGCGTCTCCGGCCAAGTACGACCACACCCGGCCCGGACCCGAACAGTGGAAGGGCCTGATGGACAGGCTCGGAATACGTAACGAGGACACGGTCATCCTCTACGACGACGGCAACAGCATCGACGCGACGAGGCTCTGGTGGATCTTCAAACTCTACGGCCATAAGGACGTCCGGATTCTCGACGGAACGTACAACGCATGGACCGCCGCCGGCTACGACACACAGATGTTCGCACCCGACATCACTCCTTCGGACTATGTTCTCCAGCCTGCGAACGCCGCTATTCTTGCGGAGAAGGACGAAGTTCTCGCGTTCATCGGCGATGCTTCCGCGGTGATCGTCGATACGCGCTCTCAGGCCGAACACACAGGAGCGCAGGTGGCGAGCGGCGCCGGGAAGGGCGGCCGCATTCCCGGATCGGTATGGATCGAGTGGACGGACGCCGTGAAGGACGGTTTTTTCCTTCCTGCCGAAGAACTGAAAGCGATGTATGCCGCCAAAGGAGTCGTACCGGATAAAATCGCGGTTCCCTATTGCCAGGGGGGGGTGCGGGGTGCGCACACGCACTTCGTGCTGAGCGAGCTGCTCGGCTTCGACAATGTGAAGCTGTACGACCTCTCATGGCTTGAATGGAGCAACGAGGATCTCCCTTACGAGAAGGACTGATTCGGAGGGCGTCCGACGGGGGAGGGGGGCAGCCCTCTCCCCCTTTTTTAATAAAAGACTGGCGAGGTGTACAGAATGAACGAAAAAAATACCGGAAAGAAGAAAGAGTTCGTCAAGCTTGCTTTCATCGCGGGCGCGATCGTGTTGATCGTCTTCGCCATGAAAAGGTTCGGCGTTTTTCAATACATCAGTCTTGAGAACATTGCGAAGATCAAGGACTGGATTCTCGGCTTCGGCCTTCTTGGTCCGTTCATCTACGTGCTGTTGTGGATCGCGGCGTGCGTCTTCTTCCTTCCCGGTCTGCCGGTGGCGCTTGTCGGCGGCATCGCGTTCGGGCCGTACCTTGGGACGCTCTACTCTTCCATAGGCTCCACTCTGGGAGCGACCGCGGCTTTCCTGATAGGCAGATACGCGGCTCGCGGGATGGTCGAGGGGTGGGTGCATAAGAACTCGCAGCTCCGCAAGATCGACGAAGGCGTGAAAAAGCAGGGGTGGCGGATGCTGATGATCACGCGCCTCGTCCCGCTCTTTCCGTTCAATGTGCAGAACTACGTCTACGGCCTGACCGATATTCCGCTGCTCACCTATGTCTTTGTCTCATGGAGCTGCATGATTCCGGGGACGCTCGCCTTCAGTTTCGCGGGAGGCTCTCTGAGCAGCGGAGAGGGGCTCGGCAGGACGATGATGTATCTCGGCGTCGCCGCCGTCTTCTTCGTGCTCGTTTCTCTGATTCCTGGGTGGATGAAGAAGCGCAAGGGCGACCTGCTCGATGAAAAGTGATGAATTTTTTTCGAAAGCGAAGGAGGCGACCGAATGAAATATCCTGAGAACGTTCTGGAAAAGATGCAGGAGATCGTCGAGAAGTGCATGGGCGACGCTCCTCCCTACTGCGAGGCCGCCTGTCCCATGCATACCGACGCGAAGGGGTACATCAACCTCATCGCGGAGGGGAAAAACGCCGAAGCCATAGCGAAGGTCCGCGAACGCCTCTTCCTTCCCGGGACTCTTGGGCGCATCTGCGCCCATCCGTGCGAGGAGAAGTGCAAACGCGGCGACCTGCAGCACCCTATGTCCATTATGGAGCTGAAACGCTTCGCCGCGAACTTCGACGACCCGGCGAAGTGGGATCTCTCCGCGGAACCGCCCCGCAAGGAGAAGATCGCCGTCGTCGGCGCGGGGCCGGCCGGCGGGCAGGCGGCCCTGTACCTTCGCAAAAAAGGATACGGGGTGACTGTGTTCGAAAGGCTCCCGATGGCCGGAGGAATGCTCGTCGTCGGCATACCGGAGTACCGGCTGCCGAGAGATATCGTCCGTTCCGAGTACTCCTATCTGGAGAAGCTGGGCGTCGAGTTCCGTTTCAACATCGAGGTAGGAAGAGATATCTCCTTCCACTCGCTGCGCGAAGAGTACGACGCCGTGCTGCTCGCCGCCGGAGCGCACAAGAGCATCGTCCTTCCTCTGCCCGGCGCGGAACTGAAGGGCGTCTTCGGGGCGGGGGAGTTCCTCCGCGAGGTCAGCCTGACCAAAAAGTTCGAGATAGGCAAGCGAGTAGTCGTCATCGGCGGCGGCAACGTCGCCATGGATGTGGCGCGGACGCTCCGGAGGATCGGGGCGACCGACGTCAAGACTTTCTGCCTCGAACACCGCGACCAGATGCCCGCGCACGAATGGGAAGTGCTCGAAGCGGAGGAGGAGGGGGTCTCCGTCAACTGCTCCTGGGGGCCCGCCGAGATCCTCGGCGACGACGGCAAGGTTTCCGGAGTGCGTTTCCAACCCTGTCTTCAGGTCTTCGACGAGCAGGGGAGATTCGCTCCCCGCTGCGACCCGAGCCGGCATTTCGATGTGGAAGCGGACGCGGTGGTCATGGCCGTCGGCCTGACGGCCGACAGCGCCTTCGTTCCGGCGGAGTCCGGGGTGGAGAAGGAGCGGAGCGGACGCTTCAAGGTCGATCCGCTGACCCTCGAAACGTCCGTCGCGGGAGTGTTCGCCGCAGGTGACGCGGCGATCCGTCCGTGGCTCGCGATCGAGGCGATGGCCCAGGGAGAGAAGGCGGCCGTATCCATTCACCGCTTCCTTCAGGGGGAGGATATGCGCGAAGGGCGCGATTTCGAAGGCGCCTACGAGACGTGGCTTGAAAAGGACGTCGAAGGCGAGGAGATTCTGCCGAGGGTGGCGACGAGAATGCTCCCGCCCGAGGAGCGGGTGAAGGGGTTCGACGAAGTGAATCTGGGCTTCGACGAGGAGATGGCGAAGAAAGAGGCGTCCCGCTGCTTCCAGTGCGAGTGCAAGGAGTGCATGAAGGAGTGCCTCATGCTGAACGACTTCTGCGAGTGCCCGAAAGAACTCTTTGAAGAGATACTTCAAAGCGGCGAAGTGGATCCGCTCATTCCCTATTCGTGCAACATGTGCAACCAGTGTACGCTGGAGTGCCCGCGCGAGTTCAAGCTCTCGGACCGTTTCTTCGATATCCGTAAGGAGATGGTGAAGGCGGGAACGGGCCCGCTCAAGGGGCACAACCCCATTCATATTCATCAGAAGCTCGGTTTCTCCCCGGTGTTCAACGTCTCGGTTCCGGACACGAAGGCCGGATTCACCAAGCGCGTCTTCTTCCCCGGATGCAGCCTTCCGTCGTACAATCCGGAAGCCGTCGGCCAGGTGCTCGAGTTTCTTCAGGAGAAGCTGCCCGGAACGGGCGCCGTGCTCAAGTGCTGCGGCAAGCCGACGAAGGCCATGGGAATGATGGACGCCTTCCACGACCGCTTCAAGGACGCGGTGGAGGAGATAGAAAAGCTGGGGGCGGACGAAATCGTCGTCGCCTGTCAGTCGTGCTACTCCACCTTCAAGCAGTACTGCCCCGACAAGAAGGTCGTCTCGCTCTGGGACCTCTTCCGCGAGACGGGCGTTCCCGGGATGTCGAAGGGGATAGGCAAGGATTCCGGAATCACCGTGGCCGTTCACGACTCCTGCGTGACCCGCGACGTGCCGGAGATTCACGACGGCGTCCGCTACGTCCTCTCCGAACTGGGGTACGAGGTCGAAGAGCTTCCGCACACGCGGGAGAATACCCGATGCTGCGGCTTCGGCGGCATGATCGTTCCGGTCAACCCCGACCTTGCGAAACGGGTGATGGACCGGAGAGCGCAGGAGGCGGAGTCGGAACATGTCGTCACCTACTGCGCGGCCTGCCGCGCTTCCATGGTCGCGGGCGGGAAGAAGGGGCTGCATCTGCTCGATCTTGTCTTCGGCGGCAGTTGGAAGGGAAGGGAAACCCCTCCGGCGGACGGCGCGCTGGCCAGCTGGATCAAACGCTGGAAGACGAAGCAGATTCTGAAGAAGATCGGAAAAAAACGCTGATTCCTGTTCTTTCCGGCAGGGGAGGAGGTTGCTTTTCTCCCCTGCTTTCTTTATTCTGTTCTTTTGGAACATGCCAGCGTTCGAGGAGGACGACGATGCTCGACAGCCGCGCCAGAAAGTATGTGCAGCCTCTTTTCTCTCTTGTCTCCGAACCTATGGTTAAAAGCGGAATCCGTGCGAATACGGTCACTCTTGTCGCCTTCGTCCTTGGCCTGTCCTGTTCCGCGGTCTTCTTTCTCGGAGGGAGATGGTCGGCTCTCTGTCTTCTCTGGCTCTCCGGAATCCTCGACGTCCTCGACGGCTCGGTCGCCCGCCTCGGCGGAACATCCTCTCCCTTCGGCGCCTTGATGGATCTTGTCTTCGACCGCGTAGTGGAAATCTCCTTCATCGTCGCGGTCTCCCTGCTGCTCCCCCAAGCCCGCCTGGCTTCCGTTCTGCTGCTCTCCTCGATCATCTTCTCCTTCTCCGTCTTTCTCGCCGTGGGGGCCCTGGCGGGAAAGGAGCGGCGCGGCGGAAAGGCCTTCTACTACCAGGCGGGGCTTGCGGAGCGGACGGAGACCTTTCTGGTCTTTTCGGTCGTTATTCTGTGGCCCTCTTCGGCGGTCGCCGCTTTCGGAGTCTTCGCCGCGATGATCGTCTTCACCGGGGCCCAGCGAATGCGGGAGGCCTGGCGCTTCTTCGGCCCGACCTCTTCCGAATCCATATCGAAGGAGGAGTCCCAATGACGTTTCGTTCAACGATCCGCACCAAGTGCTGCATGCTCCTGATCTTCGCCCTCTTTTTCGCCGCCGCGCCCCGTCTTTTCGCCTCCGACTGGGGGGCCGTCCTCGACGCGTCGCGCGGAACCATCGTGAACTTCTACGGATGGGGAGGCGATCCGAACGTAAACGCCTGGCTGGACACGTTCGTCGCCCCCCGCCTGAAAGAGCGCTACGGTATCGTGCTCAACCGGGTCGGGATGGGGATCGGGGAGGTGCTGAACAAGCTCCTCTCGGAAAAAGCGGCGGAAAAGACGGACGGAGTCATCGATGTCGTATGGATCAACGGCGAGAACTTTTTCGCGGCCAGACGGAACGATCTCCTCTTCGGACCGTTCACGCAGGCTCTGCCGAACTTCCGCGAATTCGTCGACGCCGCCGCGGGGGATGTCGCCTTCGATTTCGGCTTCCCGACCGAGGGGTACGAGTCGCCGTACGGCAAGGCGCAGCTCGTCTTCTTCCGTGATACGGAGCGCCTGAAGGAAGCGCCCGGGGGGCACGAGGAGCTTCTGGAGGCGGCGAAAAAGCACCCCGGAACCATCACCTACCCCGCCCCCCCGGACTTCACGGGGAGCGCTTTCGTCCGCACCGTCGTCTGCGATATCGTCGGACGGGAGGCGCTTGTCTCTCTGCCCGCCGACAAGGAGGCGTTGCGGAAGGCGGTCGCGCCCGCAATGGAGTTCCTCGTCGCCCTGAAACCGTACCTGTGGATGCGGGGCGAGTCGTACCCCGCGTCCAGTTCGCAGATAAAGAATATGTTCGCGGACGGGGAGATCGTCCTCGGGATGAGCTACACGCCCTTCCTCGCCCCCGGCAGGATCGCGGCGGGCGAGTTCCCGGAGAGTACGGAGTCCTTCGTCTTCGAAAAGGGAACGGTGGGGAACACCCACTTTCTTGCGATCCCGTTCAACGCTTCGAACGCCTCAGGGGCGATGGTCGTGATCAACGAGATTCTGACTCCCGAAGCGCAGGCCTCGAAGTATGATCCCGCGGTATGGGGCGACCTTCCCGTGCTCGAATACGCCCGCCTCTCTTCGGAAGAGAGGGCGCTTTTCGAAAGCGTCGATACGGGGAAAGGCACCGTGCCTCTCGACTTCATGCTGCGCAGAAGAGTACCGGAACTCCCCGCGAACTTCATTCCCATACTCGATGAAATCTGGCGGGAGACGGTGTTGAAGTGAAGTCCGCCCTTCGGGCGTATCTTCTCCTGACGCCTGCCCTGCTGGTGCTGGGAGCGCTCTTTCTGGGCGGGTTCGCTCCGTCGCTTCTGCAGAGTTTCGGGTACTTCCCCGCGGTTGGAATGACCGAGCCGACGCTCTCCTTCTACCGCGAGGTGTTCGGAGGGAGGGAATTCCTTCCCTCCCTCCTCTTCAGCCTTCGCATCGCGTTTCTTTCCTCGGCCGGCGCTGTTGTGTTCGGTACCCTGCTGGCGCTGCTGCTTCTGCGCACCGGAAGAGGGGAGAAAATCGAAGGGGCGCTGGCCGCGATTCCCGTTATCGTGCCCCATACGGTGGCCGTGCTGCTGGTGCTGAATTTACTCGCCAGAACAGGACTGCTCGCCCGTCTTCTTTTCGCGTCGGGGTTCATCTCCTCGCCGGACGGGATGCCGAGCCTGGTCTTCGACAGAGGGGGCCTCGGGGTGATCGCCGTCTATCTCTGGAAGGGAATCCCCTTCGCCGCCGTGGTGGTCTACGTCGTCCTGCGCAATATGAATACCCGGCTGTGGGAGAGCGCGACCGTGCTCGGGGCCTCGCGTTTTCAGGCGTTTCGGTACGTGGTGCTTCCGCTGCTTCTTCCCTCCCTCTCCTCGACCTTCGTCCTGCTCTTCGGCTTCTCCTTCGGCGCGTTCGAGGCGCCTTTTCTCATCGGCCCGACGTTTCCGCGCGCGCTCCCGGTGGCCGCCTACAGCGCATATATTCACCCGGACCCGACATTCCGTCCGTACTCGATGGTGATGGTCGTCGTCATCACGTTCATCGCGATGCTGCTGGTCTATCTCTATTCGTTCTTTCTCGCCGGAGAAGAGAGGGCCTCATGAAGACGCGTTCCCCGTTCGCACCCCTGCTGCTTTTCGCCTTTCTGACCCTTCTGCTGCTTCCGGTGCTCGTCCTGCTGATCTGGTCGGTCGCCAGGAGCTGGCCGTGGCCCTCCTTGCTCCCCGCGGCGTACTCCGCCGCCGAGTGGAAGTCGCTCTTCTCCGCGTCGAGCCGCCTCGTGCCGGTCCTCTTGCAGAGCGTCCTCCTCGCCGGAGGCGTGACGCTGCTCTCCCTTGCGGCGAGCGTCCCCGCCGCCAAAGCGCTGGGGCTCCTCTCCTTTCCGGGAAAGAGCGTGGTCGAGATGCTTGTGCTGGCGCCGGTCATCGTCCCTCCTCTCTCGTACGCGCCGGGGATGCACCTCCTGTTTCTGCGCCTCGGTATAGCGGACAGCTTCGCGGGGGTTCTGCTGGCGCATCTCGTCCCCTGCCTCCCCTACGGAATCCGCATCCTTACCAATGTATTCCGGGCCCTCGGGGACAGGCTGGAGATGCAGGCCAGAGTGCTCGGCGCCTCTCCTGCGCAGGCGTTTCTGCACGTCACGCTGCCTCTGATAGCCCCCGGGATGGCCTCGGCCGGAGGATTGCTCTTCATCGTCTCCCTGAGCCAGTATCTTCTTACGTTCTTTCTCGGAGGCGGGAGAATCGTCACGCTCTCCATGGTGCTCCTCCCGTTGGTAAAGGACGGCGAACGAGCCGCGGCGGCGGTGTGGAGCACCCTGTTCATCGCCGTCTCCCTGCTCTTCTGCCTTCTTATGGAACGAGCGGCGAAGCGCTGCGCATCGTCGCGGGACACGTTCTTTCTCTCCTGATTCAGGAGAAATTCACCCCGGAAACGGAGCTGCATCATGGCGAATCTCGAACTTCGCAACATCTCCAAATCTTTCTCCTCCAAGCGCCGGAACGCGCCGGAGACCGTGCTCTCCCACGTCTCCCTCGCCGTGCCGGACGGGAAGATCTTCTGCTTGCTCGGGCCGTCCGGCATAGGAAAGAGCACGCTCCTCAAGATCGTCTGCGGCCTGCTCGTCCCGGAGGAGGGAGACGTTCTTTTCGACGGCGAATCGGTGCTCCGCGTGCCGGTGGAGCGGAGAGGGGCGGTGCTGGTCTTTCAGGATGCGTCGCTCTTCCCCCATCTGACCGTGGAGGAGAATATCGCGTTCGGCCTTAAGATGCGGGGGGCTTCCCGAGGGGAACAGCGACAGGTCGCGGCCGAGATGCTCTCTCTCGTCGAAATGGAGGAGTGCGCGCGGAAGCTGCCGGGCGAGATTTCCGGCGGGCAGAAGCAAAGAGTCGCGCTCGCCCGCGCGCTCGCGGTGCGCCCTCGCATCCTCCTGCTCGACGAACCCTTCTCCAGCCTCGACGCGCGCCTTCGGCGGTCGATGCGCGCTTTCATGCGTGCTCTCCAGCGAAAAACGGGAATCACGACTCTTCTTGTGACGCACGACTGGGAGGAGGCGTTGCAGGATTCGGATATCCTGGGGCTGCTGTTCGACGGAAAACTGCTCCAGACGGGCGCTCCGGAGGACGTTTTCTCCAATCCCGTCTCTCCTCGGGCGGCCGACTTCTTCGGGGTCCGGAACTATTTCGATGTCGAAGTGCGGGACGGAACGCTTTCTTCACCCTTCGGAAGCGCTCCCGCGGACGCCCCCGACGGCAGGTATCTCGGCATGCTCCGCCCGGACCAGATCGCGTTGCTTCCCGACGCCGGCGGCGCAGGGAGCGTGCTCTCCGCCGAGTACGGCGGCGAGAGGATCTTTTACGACATTGTTCCGTCGTTCTCCGCGAACGGCTGCGGTTGGAGCCGGTTCCGCGTCGCGGCCTCGCTCGAAGGGCGCTTGCGCGAGGGGGAGAAGGTCTCGATGAGCGCGCGTTGCGATACGATACGTCTTTTCCCGGCAGAGAGCGACAGGAGGGAGCCTCGCGAAACGGAGTCTTCTTATGAACAAGACCTACAATAAGCCTCTGTTCATCGGGCACGGATCGCCGATGAACGCCATCGCGGACAACAGATACGCCCGCTTTTTGCGGGCCTTTGGCCAATCGATACGGAAGCCGGAAGCGATCGTCCTCGTCTCCGCCCATTGGCGGACGAAGGGCACGTGCATCACGGGACAAGCCGAGATCAGGAGCCTGAAAAATTACGGAAGCTCTGAATAAAGCTGAGTTGGTCTCGCAAGAACTTAATGTAATCGAACTCGATGATGAGGAAAAACCCCTTAATCAGAGTTTCCTTACAAGTGCTCGGGAAGTCGATTTCCGGCGCGCGGTATCGAAGTCGATGGTATAATAAATTTCGATTTTAGCATGCTATTCTATACTCCCTGAAAAGAAGATGTTCCATGAAACGGCGATATATGAAGCAGCAGTGGACCTTGCGCTTCAAAAAGCTTGGATTGATAGAGGAAGGAGCCGTCCGGATCGCTCCTCTGATGCTTTTTACGGGCGACAACAATACTGGAAAGAGCTATGTCATGACTCTGCTTTGGGGAGTTATCGCGCTCGGACGCGGCCTCTTCCCGACGACAATTCCGGAGAACGAGTCGTATCGCCAGTGCGAAAAGTGGCTGGGGAGTTTTTTGCAGGAAGGTGAAGACGAAAAAACGCTGCTCCCCGAAGACGAGGAGGTATTCGTGCGTTGGTTCGGAGACGTGCTCAATCAGCGACGAAAGACTCTCTGCGACGAGCTTTTCGGAGAAAACGCGGTGCGGCTTCGCGAGCTTCGTATTGCGGATTTCGTTCGCGAACGACCTCTTTCGCTTCGATGGAACAGAGATGCGGCCGAAGGAAGCCGGTATTCCAGCGGAAAGCACTATGTCCGTTTCCCGCTGACGTCGAGTCCTCCTCCCCGAGCCGAAGTCTACCGGATGATCCAGTATTTGA
>LVBO01000229.1 GCA_001604435.1 Synergistales bacterium Syner_01 | reverse complement strand
CTCCCACCCACCCTCACAGTGCTGGAGGCGGTTATGGAGCCGTGGATTCTCGTCAGGGGGCGCGAATCACGGCGCGAGGGGGAGCGCGCGGCGCGAAAACTGCTCGAAGAACTGGGAATCGGCCGGGAGGAGATTCTGTCGTCCAGGGTCCGGCTCTCTCTTTCCGGCGGCCAGCGTCAGCGGGTCGCCATAGCCAGGGCGCTTGTACTCGAACCGGAACTTCTGCTCTGCGACGAGCCGACGAGCATGCAGGACGCCTCGACGAGAGGGGATATTCTGCGAATCCTCCAGCGGCGGCAGGAGGCGGGGATGTCGATGATTTTCGTCACCCACGACCTCTTCCTCGCCCGGAAGGCAGCGTCGAGAGGGCTCGTGCTCTACCGAGGAGAGGCGGTCGAAGAGGGATTCTGCCGAGACTTCCTCGCCTCGCCGCAACACCCCTACACGAAGGCGCTGGTCGCGGCGCTTCCGAAACTCTCCTCCTCGGGAACATACGCCGGAAGATGACGTCGGAGCCCCCCGGCTCCCGCTACGCCAATCTCTCCGCGGCGTCCAGGTGCTTGCACCGTTTTCTGTGCTGGAACGAAGGGCAGGTGCACGCCTTGTGGAGTACGTCGACGGCGTAGTCTTCGGAGCCGTGGGCGATGTAGATGAAGCCTGCGATTCGTTCCAGACGCTCGGGGGGAAAGGCGGCGGGATCGTCTCCGCCCTTTCCCGGCAAAGCGTTCGGAGAAGGTTTTGCCGGACCGTCGAGCGCCTCGTTGGAGAGCGCGTCGGCGTCTTTGTTCTCTTCCCGCGGCACCCACGAGAGCGAGCTCCTCGTAGCCTTGAGCAGCTCCTTGGCACGCTCCGCAAGCTCCTGTAGACGAGGCTCCTTCACCTTCCAGCGTCCGGTGACCTGATTCACCACGAGCTGGCTGTCCCCGCGGACGGAGACCCCGGCGAGCCCGCGCGCCAGTATCTCCTCCAGCAAGAGGACGAGCGCGGCGTACTCCGCCTCGTTGTTGGTCTTCCGGCCGAGCGGACGGGCACAGGTCCATACAGGCGTTCCGGATGCGTCGACCAGCAGCGCTCCCGCCCCGGCCTCGCCCGGATTGCCCCGGGAAGCGCCGTCGAAATGACCGCGGAAGGGGCCGGTAACTTTTGCCGCGGAGGGTTCCGAAACGCGGGGCAAGGCCTCGCCCCAGTCCGCGTCGAGGCTCAGATAGTGGTTTTCAGGGATACTCGATGTTGTTTTCATACGATGCTCCTTATCGGCGAAGGTAACTTTCGTTAATTTTCGAGAACAAATAAGCCTTAAGATTCATTTGCACGGTCTGTTTTCGATAAACAGTATATTTCCCTAGTCCATGAATAAAAAAATCTATATAATGCTTTGGGTTTTTCATTTTTTTTCTCAAGGAGGCTGCATGACTGTGACACTATCGCCAGTCCTTTCTTTTCGGAGAGGCGGCGCTTCCGCGGGAAGCGCGCCGTACTGCCCTAAAGGTCCTTTTCTCCTTCTTCTCATGTTCATCTGCGTCGCGTCGCTCATCTCCCCTTTTCCCGCCGACGCGCAGGGTCCTGAAGAAATCGTCTTCCTCAAAGGCCTTTTCGTCAAGGAGGTCCGCGGATACGGCCTCTACGTCGAAGAGGAGAGCAACCGTTTTCATAAAGACGACAAACCTACGATCTACCTCGAGGTCGATAATTTCAAGCTGGGAGTGAAGGACGACCAATATCATATCAGTCTTTCGCTCGATCTGCTCGTCAAAGACGAGAAAGGCGCCGTCGTCGCCGAGGACAAGCAGATCATCACACACGAGTATTTCCTGAAGAGCAAGGTCCGCGACGTCTGGTTCACCGTGATACTGGACCTCTCGGGGTGGCCGGAGGGGAAGCACATTCTCTCCTGGGTGGTGACCGACAACACTTCCGGAAAACAGTGCACGAAGGATATGGAGATCGAAATCCACTGATCCTTCTCTATGGACGGAATGACAGCGCCGCCGGATATACTCGTTCGTCCGGCGGCTTTTTTCATGGAGGCGGCGCGTCGTTTTTCTCATACCGCCAACGTATTCCGCGCGACGGATGATACAATAGCCGCGTTGTGAACTTCGTACACGGAGGTCTCTTGATGAAAACGCTCTATCTCGACTGTTTCGCCGGAATCGCCGGCGATATGTTTCTCGGCGCGATGCTCGACCTCGGCCTCGACAGGGAGGCGTTTCTCCGCACGATGGAAAGCGTCGTCCTCTTTCCCGGCCACGAGCACGGTCATGCGCACCCCGACCCGCACGATCACGACCATTCCCACCATGCGCACCAACATACCAGCAACGATACGCACCATCACGCGGACGTAACGGACAGACTGGGCATCTCCATTACGCAGACGGTTCGGGGCGGCATCGCGGGAACCAAGGTGCGCATCGCCTCGTCGGAGGATCATCCGCACCGCGGACTCGCCGACGTCCTCGAAATCATCGAGGCAAGCCCGCTCACTCCGCGTGTGAAGGAGCGGAGCGCCGCCGCTTTCCGCCTTTTGGCCGAGGCCGAGGCGAAGGTCCACGGGACGACTCCCGACAAGGTCCACTTCCACGAAGTCGGTGCATTGGACTCGATCGCCGACATCATCGGCGCGTTCGTCCTCGTGGAGATGGCGGGTGTGGATTCGATCGTCTCCTCGCCGCTGAACGTCGGGCACGGAACCATCAACTGCGCGCACGGCATCCTTCCCGTTCCTGCTCCTGCGACCGCCGAGCTGCTCGCCGGTCTTCCGATCCGCGTCGAAGGAGAGCCGATGGAACGCGTCACGCCCACCGGAGCGCTGCTCGTGCGATGCCTCGCGTCCTCGTTCGGCCCCCTCCCCCCGGGGAAGGTGCTCGGAAGCGGCAAGGGGGCGGGCGACCGCGACGGCGACATTCCCAACGTGCTGCGCGTGCTGCTGCTTGAGACGGAGGAGAGCGACGCTCGCGGCGAGGGGACGATCGCGCGGGATTCGGGAGTCGTCGTCGAGACGAACATCGACGACATGAATCCGCAGTACTACGCGCCGGTCATGAACATGCTCCTCGCGGAAGGAGCGCTCGACGTATGGGTCGCGCCCATCGTCATGAAGAAGGGGCGTCCCGCGGTCACGCTCGGCTGCCTCTGCCGGCCCGGAACGGAGCGGAGCTTCGCGGAAACGCTGCTGCGGGAGACGACGACGCTCGGCGTCCGGATGTACGCGGTCGACAGGCTGAAGGCCGACGCGGAGATCGTGGAACGGGAGACCTCGTGGGGCATCGTCCGCTTCAAGGTGGCGCGCCTCGGGGAGGAAGTTCTTCGGAGCAACCCTGAGTTCGAGGACGTCCGGAGACTTTCGGAGGAATACGGCATCCCGCTCCCGGAGATGCGGGAACGACTGATGAACGAGTTCCTCCTCTGAAAAACGGGGCGCCGACCAGGCGGGAGTCCGGGACCTCGTTGCGTCCGAAGACTCCCGCCTGGCCGGCACGAAACGATCGTGGTCAGTTCAGGGGATGCGAAGGCATTCGTTCTTCATTCTCTTCGTCGCCGCGGAAGGACTTCATGCATTTTCCGCAACCGTGACACCCCTTGTAGCAAGGGCGCGCCCGTTTCGAACCCGGTATCATCGGAATACAGGCCGCCAGCAGCACCAGCGCGAGCAGAAAAAAACGCACAATTCGTCACCTCCGAAACAGGGTTTTCTTTCACCCTTCAGTATACGCTTTTTTTGAAAGGTTGTGTCCGCATGCTCTGCATACTCACGATGAAAACCGAGACGGGCTTTTGCCACATCATTCTTCACCCCGAGAGGAAGGAATAGCGATGCACTGCCTGGCGACCTTCGACATCACGAGCATGGCCGTCCTCTTCGAACGCGTGTGCCGCAAGGAGGGTATCGCCGCGAAAATCGTCCCCGTGCCGCGCAGCCTCTCGACGAGCTGCGGGCTGGCCTGCGAATTCCCCTGCGAAGAAGAGGAGCGCGTCCGCGAACTCTGCGGAAAAAAACATGTGGACGTCTCCGATTTCCATTCCTTGGGGGATGACTGGACATAACTCCCGTTTTGAAATACCATATAGGGGTAGTGGTATAAGTCGCGGCGCCAGGGCGTCCGCTCGCAGAACATTCGTCCGCCGGGCCGCGAACTTCCGAAAGGCAGGGGATTGTGGTCATGGAGAAAAAGAAGGTTCTCGTCATCGGCGGCGTGGCATGCGGCGCGAAGACGGCGGCCCGGCTCGCGCGACTTGCGCCGGAGTTCGACATCACCATTCTGGAACGGGGCGAGCATCTGAGCGTCGCCGGGTGCGGCTTCCCGTACTTCGTCGGCGACGTGGTGAAGGAGTACAAGGATCTCGTCTGCACGCCGCTCGGCATCGTCAGGGACGCCAACTTCTTCCGCAACGTGAAGAACGTGACCGTGTACACCGGACACATGGCGACCCGCATCGACAGAGAAAAGAAAATGGTCGCCGCCACGGATACGGCGTCGGGAGAGGAGCGTTTCTTCCCCTACGACGAACTCGTACTCGCCACAGGCGCCTCCCCCATCCGCCCCCCGATTCCCGGAAACGACCTCAGCCGCGTCTTCACCCTCTGGACGATGCCCGACGCGATGGCGATGAAATCGGCCATCGACGCCGGAAGCGTCAAATCGGCGGTCATCATCGGCGGAGGGCTCATCGGCATGGAGGTCGTCGAGGCGCTCGCCGACCGCGGCATCTCCGTCTCCGTGGCCGACATTCTTCCCACGCCTCTTCCCGCGCTCGTCGGCGAGGACTTCGGCCTTCGCGTGGCCAAGATGCTGCGCCAGAAGGGCGTCGGCTTCTACGGCGGAGAGAGGGTCGTCGAAATCATAGGCGAGAACGGCGTCGTGACCGGCGTCAAGACCGACAAGCGTACTCTCTCCGCCGATATGGTGCTCCTTGCCGTCGGCATCCGCCCGAACACGATCCTCGCCAAGGAGGCGGGACTCGAACTCCACCCCAACGGGACCATCGTGGTGGACGAGTGTCTCCGGACCAGCGATCCCTTCATCTATGCGGGGGGCGACTGCGTCCAGTCCAAGAACATCCTCACCGAGAAGTCCGTCTGGCAACCGATGGGCTCCACCGCGAACCGGCAGGGGCGGGTCATCGCCGACAACATCGCCGAACTGCCCACGCGCTTCGCGGGAGTCGTCGGCACGGCGATCCTGAAGCTCTTCCACCTCACCATAGGAAAGACCGGTCTCGACGAGGAACAGGCGCGCGCCGCGGGATTCGACCCTGTGAGCATCGTCGTCGAGGAGCCAGACCGGCCGCACTTCATGCCGGGCAAGGGCGCGATGACGATCCGTCTCGTGGCCGACCGAAAATCTCGCAGAGTCCTCGGTGCGCAGTTCATGGGCGGCGGCGTGGTGGACAAGCGGCTCGACTCCCTCGTCGCGGCGATCACCTGCGGCATGACGGTCGATATGCTGGCGGACACCGACTTCGCCTACGCGCCCCCCTTCGCCACCGCGCTCGACCCGACGACGCACGCGGCCAACGTCCTGCGGAACAAGATGGACGGCTTGGTGAAGACCTACTCCCCGAAGGAGCTGAAGACGCTCATGGAGGGGCCGAACCCTCCGTTCCTGCTCGACGTCCGCTCTCCGCAGGAGTTGGACCTTCAGGGGCGCATCCCCTACGACTTCGCGAACATCCCGCTGGGGCAGCTTCGTACGCGCCTCTCCGAAGTCCCGAAGGACCGGGAGATCGTGACGTTCTGCAAGATCTCCGCCCGCGCATGGGACGCCGTCGCCGCGCTTCGCGGAAGCGGCTACGAGCGCGTCGCGCTCCTCGAAGGAGGCGTCTCCGCCTGGCCGTACGACCTCCGGTAACGCTACCCAAGGCTTCTCATGTATGGGAAGCGGGCCCTCGCAACTTCGGGGGCCCGCTTCTTCTTTCTGAGCAAGAACCTGTTGTCTTTACTTTTTGCGGAGCAGCAGAAGAGGCGCCAGCAACGCGAAAAGCAGCGGCGACGCAGCGGCGACGGAGCACCCGCCGCTCCCCCCGCCGGCGGTCATCCCGGCCGTCGCGAAGACTTTGATGCAGAAGTTCGCTCCGGGGATGTCGTCCGTGAGATCCCTCCACGACGCGCCGTCCCCGCTGTAAAAACTCTCGCCGGGGGAGGCCGTCGCGTTGTCCGAATACTCCTCAAGTGGAAGTTCGACGGGCAGAGGGTAGTCGTATCCCGGCGTGGTCAGCTTCACCCGCACCCGGAAACGCGTTCCTTTACCCACCCCGACGGACCGAGGCAGAGTGACCGTATGGTATCCCGGCTTCTCCAAGGTCCCCGCAACTCCCACCGCGAGGAGCGCTTCGCTCGCAGAGGAGACGCCGCCGGATACGGCGTCGATGAACAGCTCGTACTTCGCCCCGAACGCCGCCGCGTAGAACGAGACCGCGCGGAGCGTCTGATCCTCCCCGGCGGTGAAGACGTTCGCCATCCACCCCGTTTCGGGATCCGTTTCGAAGGCGCTGACCGAGCGCACCCATCCCAGCGGATCGTGCTGATGGATGATGCCGTAGAGATCGGGAGAAGAAAGAATGTACGCGATGCCGCTGTCGAGACTCGTATCGTAGTAGGACACGTAGAAGTACCCTCCCTCGCCGAACCGTTCACCCCAGCTGTTCCGGACGATCCACGCGCCGTCTCCCGGAGGCGTCGTCGCGAAGTTCTCCTTTGGGAAGCCGTCGTCCCATCCGACCACGTTCACCGCGTGATTCGCTCCTCTCCGGCCGGAGTAATAAAAGGCGTTCGTCGTCGAATTCCAAGCGCCCTCGTTGAAGTCCGCCATCATGCCGATGGAGAGCGCGCCGTACGCCATAATGGAGGATTTCACTTCGTCCGCGATAAGATGCGGGTACCCCTGCTCCTCGATTTCGTCCGCCGAATACGGCAGGTAGAGCGCCCCGGTCAACAGCTTCCGCCTCGCGAGATTCGGTTTCGTCGACGGAAGCGGACCGTCGTAGGGAAGATCGTCCTCGTCCACCGGCCCCGTCCCTCTGGCGAGCACCGCCACCGCCTTCCAGTCGTCGCCGCCCTGATCGTAGATTCTTGCCCGCTCGTTCGGGAAGGGATTCTCCGGGTCGCTCCACTGGGTAAATGCGGGGAAGCCTTCCGGATTCGTCACATACGCCCAGTAGCCCAGATGCCATTCGGAGAAATCGCGAATCTCGCCGGGCAATAGAGACGATTCCACGGCAGCCATGGCCCCGAAGGTCCAGCAG
>LVBO01000228.1 GCA_001604435.1 Synergistales bacterium Syner_01 | reverse complement strand
TGAAAGACAACAAAGGGCCGGCCGTGGCCGCGATCTACGCAATCCAGTGCCTGAAGGATCTGGGAGTGCCGCTGAAGCATGCGATAAGCCTGTACGCCGGAATGGAAGAGGAGAAGGGGATGTCGGACATCCTCTGGCTGAAGGCGAATCAGGTGGAGTTCCCCAGGGTGAACATGGTTCTGGACAGCCGATACCCCGTGTGTTACGGAGAAAAGGGGATTCTGAATATCACCGTTGCCGAATGCGAAAAACTTTCCGCGAATATTATCGACATCGTCGGCGGGGAAAGTTCGAATTCCGTGGCCGGGCGCGCGCGGATGGAGCTTGCCGTGGATGTTCCGCTGAAGCTGCCGGACTCTCTGCCGGAATGGATCCGGTTGTCCTGCGCGGACGATGGCCGCCTGATTATAGAAGCAAGAGGCTTGTCCAAGCACGCGGCCCACCCGGAGGGGAGCGAGAATGCCGTCTTCAGGCTTTTCGCGGCAGTCGGCGGAAAGGAACCGTTCTGCGAAGAGCTGCATGCGATTTTAGCGGGAGCGGTGGATCCGGATACTCTGGAGATGTTCCGGCGGTATGCGTCGCTCTCCGAAGGAATTTACGGGGAGGGGCTCGGGATCTCCGCCGAGGATGGGATCAGCGGAAAGCTTACTGCCGTGGCAACGCTTCTGTCTTTTAAGGAGCGGCTTTGCAGCGTGACGTACGATATCCGCTATCCCATCTCCCTGAAGACGGACTGCGGTCTGATCGAGAAGATCGAAGCGAAGGCGAAAAACTTCGGCATGGAAGTGACGACGATTTCCGGAAAACAACCGGGATATTTTCCCAAGGATCATCCGCTGATCGAAAATCTGATGAATACCTACAATAAGTTCATGGGCGGCCATGAAAAACCTTTTACCATCGCCGGGGGTACTTATTCCAGAATGTTGCCGAATGCATTCGGCTACGGTTTCCGCATCGTGCCGGAGCCCGATTATCCGGAGACGTTGATTCCGCCGGGACACGGCAATTCGCATTCCGCCGACGAAGCGGTCGGCATGGAACATTTCAAACGGCAATTGGCGCTTTTGGTCGTTTCCTTGGCCGAAGCTCAAGAAGTCGAGTTGTCCTGAAAACAGGATTCAAATTTTGCAGCACCTTGAAAGCCGAAAGCTTGTCGTAATGAGTCGGAAAAATGACGGAAAGCCCTTTGTTTCGTACATTGCAGCCCGACAAAAAAACTGCGTGGCGCGAGAGTTTCCCGTGAACTCTATGCTACGGCCAGTCTTCCTCCGACGACGAAATCCTTTCTCCCGCATCCGAGTTCTCGACATGTTCTTTTGTGTTCTTACCCTCGGTCGGGTGAAGGAGTTCCGGAGAGAAGCAATGAAGTAAACGCCGTGTTTGTTTGCGGAAAGGAGGAGGTGATGCCGAGGGGCGGCGGCTTGATCGGGAGACGGCGAGTAAAACGTTCGAATCATGGTGTTGTTGCTTTTTCCGAGTTGAATTCCACACATGCGGTGTGGTAGAAAAAATCAAGGAGGCGAACTCATGAAAAAACGTCTGTCTATTATAGCTCTTTTCGCAAGCCTGCTGGCTCTTGCTCTTGCGAGCGTATCATTCGCCGCAGGGGCTTTTCCCGAGAAAAACCTGAAGATAATAGTCCCCTTCGCTCCGGGGGGAGGCGTGGATGTCTCGTGCCGTCTGATGGCCGAGGTGGCCGAGAAACACCTTGGCGGAAAGAAGATCATAGTGGAGAATATGCCGGGCGGCGGCGCCGTCATCGGGCAGACCTTCGTCGCGAGAGCGAAGCCCGATGGGTATACCTTGCTGGCGTACACTTCCTCCGTCGTTTCGAATCCCATGACAAAAACAACCACATACGATCACAAATCCTTCAAGACGGTCGCCATGTACTGCTTCGACCCCGAAATTCTGGTTGTGCCCGCGGACTCTCCCTACAAAACACTGAAAGAGTTTTTGAATGCGGCGAAAAGTTCGGAGATTAGTCTTGCCACACCTGGACATTCCACCTCTCATCATATCGCAAGCCTGGTTCTCGAAGCGTTCATCGGAGTAAAATTCGGGTATGTTCATAACGAAAGCGCCGCGATGCAGGCCCAGCAGATTCTCGGTGGGCACGTCGATTCAGCGATGATGGCTCTTGGAGAAACGGTTGGGTATATCAATGACGGTTCTATGAGGCCCCTTGGGATGATGACGCTGGGAAGAGACGCCGATTTCCCGGAGATCGCCACGTTCAGCGAGGAAGGGATCGATATCGAATGGGGAGCTTTCAGAGGACTCGCCGTTCCCGACGGAACGCCGGACGATGTCGTAAAGCAACTCGACGAGCTGTTTGCAAAGATCATCAACGACCCGGAGTACGGGGAAAAAATGAAAAAGTCCGGATTCCCTGTCGTATATAAGGGCGCCGAAGATTTCAGCGCCTATGTCGACGACGTCGCGGCGGCGCTCGTAAAAATTATACCGGCACTGAACCGGTAGGTAGGCGGTTTATTTTGGGCCCGGAGGCGGGATAGTACGTCTCCGGGCGTCTCGAGGTGCAAATATGAAAAAAGGAACCGATGATGTCCTCCTCTCGCTTGTTCTCATGCTCTTGGGAGTGTTCGCATTTTTCGAGTCGGGGAGCTTTCCGAGCATCGCCGCTCACTTCCCGCGACGCATGGCTGCGCTACTGATGCTGTTGTCCTGCGCGCTGTTCCTCGTCGGCCTGCACACAAGAAAAAAGAACCCGAAGGCCGAGACGGGAACGGCTTCGTCGTACCGCAACGTTTTCCTTCTTACCGGTATTATCGCGGTGTATATCCTTGTTCTTGACAGGATCGGCTATGTGATATCCACAATAGGGCTGGTACTTGCCGTCATATATGCCCTTGGCTACGGGAACAGGAACAGGAACAGGGCGATTCTAGCGGCCCTCTGTTCGGTGCTTCTCGCATTCGCTGTTTTTCGCTTCCTGCTGGGAGTTCCTTTACCGCTTGGAGCGTTTATGGAAGGGTAATACCGGGGTGAAGGAAGGAGGCTCTTGACCGAATGGAACATATTATGGGTGCGTTTATCGATATATTTACTCCCGGAGTGTTTTTCACCCTTCTTTTCGGGGTGTGTATCGGGCTGCTTGTCGGCGCCTTACCCGGATTGAACGATACGATTACGCTGGCGGTTATTGTTCCGGTTACTTTTTCGATGGACCCGCGATACGCGTTTATGCTGCTGGTCGGTGTTTATTGTTCCGCATGTTACGGCGGATCGATTCCCGCCATTCTTTTAAAAATCCCGGGGACGGCCTCGTCGGTGGTCACGACGCTCGACGGATATCCTATGGCTCGAAAGGGGCAGGCGGGACTTGCGCTGGGCATTTCGACGACGAGCTCCGTCTTCGGCGGAATAACGAGTTCGCTCGTCCTGATGTTTCTCGCTCCAATCCTGGCCACATATGCGCTTCGTTTCGGTCCTCCGGAGTATTTCGCTCTTGCGGTGCTCGGACTCAGCACCGTGGTCGGGATGTCCGGCGGCAACGTGTTGAAAAGTCTTATCGTGTGCACGCTTGGTCTCTTTATTGCCACGATGGGGATGAGTCCTCAGACGGGATACCCTCGGTTCGATTTCGGCAATCCGTATCTTTTGGAGGGTATCCCTTTCGTCCCCATGCTGATAGGCCTCTTCGGCGTTACTTCCGTTTTCGAGGTCGCTTACGAGATGGGACCGGCTGTCAAGGAGAAAGTTGCGTCGTCCGTTATCCCGAAAATCGGAAGAATGCTGCCGGATAAAAAAATGGTCGGAAGACTTCTGCCTACGTGGATCAAATCCTCCGCCATAGGGAACATCATCGGCATCATTCCGGGCGCCGGCATGATCATGGCCATCTATCTCGCGTACGATCAAGCTGTCCGCAGTCATCCCGACAAAGAGTTCGGAACCGGAGTTCCCGAAGGGATCGCCGCTCCGGAAGCAGCCAACAATGCGGTTGTCGCCAGCTCGATGGTTCCCCTTATGGCTCTCGGTGTTCCTGGAAATTCGACATCGGCCCTCTTCCTCGGAGCCTTGATGATACAAGGGCTTCGACCCGGACCGTCCCTTTTTCAGAACGCCCCTGAAGTCGCCTACCTGATCATAGTCGGTTTCTTCGTCGCGAACCTCGTCATGGGACCAGTCGGGATTCTCCTCGGGAAATTCCTTTCGAGAGTCATCTTTAAAATTCCGAAGCAGATCCTCGCGGCCGTGATCACGCTCCTGTGCATTACCGGAGCTTTCGCCGTCGGAAATAGTATTTTCAACATATGGGTGATGCTCTTCTTCGGCGTGCTGGGATTTCTCTTCAACAAATGCAAACTGCCGCATTCTCCGCTGATACTCGCCGTTGTCCTGGGAGCTATGATGGAGAGAGGGCTGTATCAAAGCCTTGTCCTTTCCAAAGGGTCGTATTCCATTTTCTTTACTCGTCCGATCAGCTTGGTGATGCTCGTTGCGGCGCTGCTTTTCGCGGCGACTCCCTTGTTGAAAAAGTGTCGCGGAAAGAAAAAGTCGCTTTCGTAGAGCAGGCGGGCCGATATTCGGGAGCGTGCGCAATCGAAGAGGGCATTGCTCATGGAGCGGAGAATGTTTTATTTTGCATTGGTAAGCGTGTAAAAGAATCGAGAGCATTGCTCAAGGAGGAAAAAGTAATGGATATCGCGCAGATGTCGCTGGAAAAACATTTCGAATGGAAAGGAAAAATCGAGGTCGTCTCCAGGGTGAAAGTGACGACGCGGGAGGAACTTTCCCTCTGCTATACGCCGGGAGTAGCCGAGCCGTGCCTTGCCATTGCAAAAGACAGGGAGAAGGTCTACGATCTGACTCGTCGATCGAATATGGTCGCCGTCGTGACCGACGGGACCGCCGTGCTGGGATTGGGGGATATAGGTCCCGAGGCCGCCATGCCCGTGATGGAGGGAAAATGCGCCCTGTTCAAGGCTTTCGCCGACGTGGACGCCTTCCCGATCTGCGTGGATTCCAAAGACCCGAAGGAAATCGTGGACACGGTCGCGCGCATATCGAAAAGTTTCGGAGGCATCAACCTGGAGGACATCTCCGCGCCGAGGTGCTTCGAAATCGAAAGGGAACTGAAGAAACGATGCGATATCCCGGTATTTCATGACGATCAGCATGGAACGGCCATCGTGACGGTCGCCGCGCTGCTCAACGCCGCCAAAGCGGTGGGCAAGAGCATCGAAGCGATGACCGTCGTCATCAACGGGGCCGGCCGCGGCGGGAATATCCATCGCGAAGCTTCTGCGGGACATAGGAGTCGGCGACGTTCTGATGTGCGACACCAGAGGCATTATCTACGAAGGAGCGGCCTGGCTGAACCCCTTCAAGGAGGAGATCGCGAAGACGACCAACAAGGCGAAAAAACAGGGAAATCTGGCCGACGCCATGAAGGGGGCGGACGTCTTTATCGGCGTTTCGAAGCCGGGTATAGTGACGTCGGAAATGGTGTCGACGATGGCAGACGGGGCGATCGTCTTCCCCATGGCCAACCCCGTACCGGAAATCATGCCGGAGCTCGCGCTGCGGGGAGGCGCCGCGGTGGTCGGTACCGGCCGCTCCGATTTCCCCAACCAGATTAACAACGTGCTCGCGTTTCCAGGGGTCTTCAAGGGCGCCCTCTCCGTACGGGCCCGCGATATTACGGAAGGCATGAAAATAGCAGCGGCCCGCGCCATCGCCGAGTTGGTGGACGCATCGGAGCTTGGAGCCGACAATATTCTTCCCGGCCCCTTCGACAAGCGTGTGGTGTACGCCGTCGCGACGGCCGTGGCGAAAGAGGCGCTCGATTCCGGAATAGCCGGGAAAAGATGACGGGGAAGGAGGGAGGAAGTATGGAGTACAGAATCGAACGCGATACGCTGGGGGAAGTGCGTGTCCCGGCCGATCGCTACTGGGGAGCGCAAACCCAGCGGAGTTTCGAGAATTTCAAAATAGGCGTCGAAAAAATGCCGGAAGAGATAATCACCGCGTTCGCCGTGCTGAAAAAGGCCGCAGCGATCGCGAACGCACGACTTGGCATTCTCGACGAACCTCGTCGCGAGGCGATTTGCGCGGCGTGCGACGAAATTCTGCATGGGAAACTGGACGGGCATTTCCCCCTCGCCGTGTGGCAAACGGGGAGCGGAACACAGTCGAACATGAATGTGAACGAAGTCGTCGCCAACCGCGCCGCGGAACTGGCGGGCGGCTCTCTCGTCATCCATCCCAACGACCACGTCAATAAGTCGCAGAGTTCCAACGACACCTTCCCGACGGCGATGCACATCGCCGCGCTTGTCGAAATAGAAGACAAGCTCGTCCCCGCCGTCGAAATGCTGGAGCAGACGATGACGAGGCTCTCGGAGGAAAACGCCCATGTGATCAAAACGGGGCGGACGCACCTCCAGGACGCCACGCCCCTGACGTTGGGGCAGGAAATAAGCGGATGGCGGGAGATGTTGCGGAAGAGCAAAAAAATGATCCTCGTCCTGTCGGATGAACTGCGGGAACTGGCCCTCGGCGGGACGGCCGTCGGAACCGGGCTGAACGCTCCCGTCGGATTCGGGGAGGCTGTTGCGGAGTGCATATCCAAGCTGACGGGAAAAACCTTCGTTACGGCTCCGAACAAGTTCCATTCCCTTACGAGCAAGGACGAACTCGTCGCCGTCCACGGAGCGCTCAAGGCGCTCGCCGCCGATCTCTTCAAGATCGCGAACGACGTTCGATGGCTTGCGAGCGGACCGCGATGCGGCATCGGAGAGCTTCTCATTCCTGAAAACGAACCCGGGAGCTCCATTATGCCCGGGAAGGTCAATCCTACCCAGTGCGAAGCCCTCGCCATGGTTGCCGTCCAGGTAATGGCCAACGACGTAGCCGTCGGCATCGCGGCGTCTCAGGGAAATTTCGAACTCAACGTCTTCATGCCCGTGTGCATCTACAATTTTTTACAATCCACCCGGCTTCTTGCCGACGCCATATGCTCGTTCAACGACCATTGCGCCGCCGGTATACGCCCCAACACGGCGAAGATCAAGGATCATCTTGAAAACTCCCTGATGCTTGTGACGGCGCTGAATCCTCATATCGGGTACGAGAACGCGGCGAAGATCGCCAAGATGGCCCACGAGCGGGAGACGACGCTCAAAGAGGCGGCCGTTGCGTCGGGGTTGCTCTCTGCGGAGAAGTTCGACGAGATCGTCAGGCCCGAGAAAATGGTGTCGCCCTTCGAAAAGGAGTAAAACAGCGCGCCGTGCGTCATCGAAAGAGCTTGGAAAGAGCTTTCAGGCCCCTTTTCGAGGCGCGCTACGGCGTTTCGCCGTCTCTTCGGATCAGGGCGTTCATGAGATCGGCGAACTCCTCGGGGGATTGTATCCGGCGCAGGGACTTCATCCGCTCTTCGCTTTCCACCAGCGGGATGAAGGCCGAGTAGAATCGGCGCAGATGTTCGTTTCCGCCGTTCTCTCCGGACGTCGAAAAGGCCAGAAGAAAGACGACGTCGACGAGGCTCTCTCCGTACCAGAGAAGAGGCTCTTCGAGAATCGCGACGGAAATTCGGGGGTGAAGAACGTACTTCGCGTTTCCATGCGGAATCGCCACCCCGCCCGTCACTTCGGTCGACGTGATCAGCTCTCTGGAGAGCACCGAGTCGACATACTCCGTCGTCACGAAGCCCTCGCGCCGCAGTGTGTCGCACATCGAGCGCAGAAGCTCCTTTTTGTCGGAGGCGCGGACTCCCGACTGGATGAATGCGCCGTCGAAGAGCGGCGTCGCGGGACTTCCGGAGGAGGCGCGCAGCTTTTTCCTTCTATGGACCGACCGCATCTTCTCCTTGACGACGGCGATGTCCGCCGGAGAAAGAAAATGGTCCGCGACGACGACGTCCTTGCCGCCGAAGCTCTCCTTGACCGGACACGACGAAATGATGAAGTCGCAATCGCTGTTTCGCGCCTTCTCCGTATCCCGCGCGGAGACGACGTCCTCCACGACGAGGCCCGGAATGGAGTTTTCGAGGCGGAGTTTCAACAGGCGGGATGCGCCGACGCCGAAATTGCACAGAACAAGCACTCGGCTCGAAAAGGGCGTTCGTTCCACCGCGCCGCAGATGTGCAGCGCGAGAAAACCAAGTTCATCTTCGTTGACGGCGAGGCCGATCTCGTTTTCCAGAAGGACGCTGACCGACCACGCCGCCGTCATGACTCCGGGGTATTGCTTCCTGATCTGCTCGAGCAAAGGATTTTCGACCGGGACGCCGCGAGAAATACGGGCGAGGGCGGAGCGAAGGGCGAGGAACATATTGTTGTAGAGCACCCCGTCCGAGGAAAAATCCATCTCCAGAATACGCCCGAACAGATCGACGACGCGACCGGTTATATCGCAAACGATCGGATATTGCAGTTGAAAGCTCTGCTGCAGCGCCGCGTTGGCGAACTCCTGCGGTTCGGCCATGCTCAGACAGGCCTGGAGATAGGCAATTTCTCCCTCCGGAAGATCGAAAAAGTATGTCTCTTTGATCAGCTTCGCCAGCGACTCGGCTAAAAAACGATCGTACGCCATATCGAAGTCCGGGTGCGAAGGGAGGGGAACCCTTACGGGGTTTTTGCGGCATCGCGAGACGCTCGCGGCCGTGTGAAAGAGCAGAAGACGGCGCGCGTCGTCGCTGAAAGAGAATCTCTGCGCGCGTTCGAAACGGTCCACTATTTTCAGGACGGGCACGGGATCGAATCCGTCCAGAAACCATTCGAGCCGGGAACATGCTCTCTCCGGCGGAGCAAAGAGCGCCTCCGGCTCGTCCTCCTCCGCCGTCGTCCCCGTCTCCGTCGAAAGAAAGAGGCGCCACATCGCCGAACGCCGCGTATGTTCATCGCAGAGAGCGGAGAGCCCGAGTCCGCGCCTTCGTCGAACGAGGACGCCGTATGGGGAGAGGAGCTTCTCCGCTTCCGCGACGGCCCGGTTCACCGCGCTCCGGGAGAGAAAAAGCGCGTCGCCGAGGTGTTCGAGCGTCGCGTGGTCCTGTTTCAGCAGAAGAACGGCGACGGCCGCTCCTCTGCGCGCCTTGTAGTCGAAAGGCGCTCCCTTCGGACGGGCGGCGGCGATCAGTTCCGCGAACTCCTCGTCGGAGACGTTCAGGCGTATTCCCCGGTTCGGCCGACTGATCAGCGCCGCGTCGCGCGGGAGTTCTTCGCGGAGAACGGACAAGTCGTTCCGGACGGTCTTCGAGGAGACGCCCGCCATGGCAGCGATTTCGGAAAGAGTGACGAACCCCTCCCGTTCGCGGAGAATCCGCAGGATCTGCATCCGACGTTGCGTGATCATCTCTATCGACGCCCTTTCGACACCTCTGATCGCCTTTGTCCGGATACCTGTGCGGCGAAGATGTCTCCTCCCCTGAGAGAGTACCACACTCATGCGAAGCGGCGCATGCAAAAAAATACGGAACGACGGGAAAGACTCCCTGTTTCGCAGGGGCGTTCGTGCGC
>LVBO01000227.1 GCA_001604435.1 Synergistales bacterium Syner_01 | reverse complement strand
CCCTGTGAGTCTGCTTCTCGACGTCGTCACAACGCTTTTGCTCGCGCTGCTCGTGGTGCTTACAGCCCAGCAGGTTTTCATGCGGTACGTTTTCGACAGTCCTGCGAAGTGGTCCGAAGAGCTGACCATAGCGATGCTCATCTGGTTCGGGTATCTTGGCATCACCGTTGGCTACCGGGACGGCAAACACCTGTCCATCACCGTCTTTTCGGACAGACTGCCTCCCGGCGGCCAGAAGGTTCTGTCCATCTTCGTCGACCTCGTCATGCTGACCTTCTGCATGCTGATGGCATGGCAGGGCGTAAAGCTGATACGGCTGGACGCCATCAACATCATGTCCGCGACGGGCATTTCCATGTCGTGGGTGAGCGCCGTTCTCGTCGTTTCAGCTGCGCTGATGATTCTCGAAGCGCTTATCAAGCTGCTCCGCCATGCCTCCGGGCTCGAAACGGAGGAAACTGTCCGATGAGCGCGAACTATCCCGCAATAGCGATTCTGCTGGGCTCCTTCTTCGGCTTCATGTTTCTGCGCGTCCCTATCGCCTTCTCGCTCGGAGTCTCCTCCGTGATCACCGTATGGTATCTCGGACTGCCCATGCTCATCGTCTTTCAGAAGATGGTGGCGGGGTTGCAGAGTTTTACCTTTTTGGCGGTCCCCTTTTTCATTCTTGTGGGGCTGATCATGGCGGAGGGAGGAATTTCGGCCAAACTCATCGCGTTCTCCAACCTTCTT
Organism: Synergistales bacterium Syner_01; assembly: GCA_001604435.1. Lineage (GTDB taxonomy): Bacteria > Synergistota > Synergistia > Synergistales > Aminobacteriaceae > JAAYLU01. Next base: position 2,126 of record LVBO01000227.1, on the reverse strand, counting down.
ATCGGACGTGTCCGAGGCGGACTCGCCATGGTCAACGTGCTGGCAAGCATGTTCTTCGGCGGTATCTCCGGCTCTTCGGTGGCGGATGTCTCGTCCATCGGAGCCATGCTCATCCCGATGATGAAGGAAAAAGGGTACGACGACGATTATTCGGTCGCCGTCACAGTGACCTCTTCGGTTCAGGGGGTCATCATACCGCCGAGCCAGAACATGATCTATTACTCTCTCGCCGCCGGCGGTCTCTCCGTGGGAAGGCTGTTCATCGCGGGGTACATTCCGGGAATCGTCCTCGGCCTGGCGTTGATGGCGGTGACGTGGTGGATCGCACGGAGCAGAAACTATCCGTACGGCGACCCCGTTCCGCCCGCGGAGAGGGGGCGTGTGATTTTCGACGCGCTGCTCGGCCTCGTTACGGTGTTTATCATCATCGGCGGCATCATCCTGGGAATCTTCACCGCGACGGAGTCTTCCGCGATCGCGACGGTGTACGTCTATTTCCTCTCGGTTTTCGTCTACAGATCTTTGGACTTGAAGAAAACCTTCCGGATATTGAAAGCGGCCATCAGCATTCTTTCAGTGATCCTGGCCATAATCGGCACATCCAGCGCCTTTGGCTGGCTTCTGGCCTATCTACGGGTTCCTTCCCTGGTGATGCAGCTTCTTCTCGGAATCTCGGAGAACAAGTACGTCGTTCTGCTCATCATCAACGTATTCCTTCTGATACTCGGGATGCTGATGGATATGGGAATACTTATTCTGCTGGTGACCCCCATCCTGCTGCCTGTCGTCGTTCGGCTCGGCATGTCGCCCATCCAGTTCGGCATCGTCCTGATGCTCAACCTGGGGATAGGGCTCTGCACGCCGCCTGTAGGCACATCGCTGTTTATCGGGTGCGCGATCGCGAAGATTCGAATCGAAAGCACCTTGAAAGCCCTCTTGCCTTTTTATGCCGTGATGTTCGTTGTGCTCATGATCGTCACGTACTGGCCCGAGTTTTCCTTGTGGCTCCCGGGGGTTCTTTTCAAATAAAACAACGGGGGCTTTCGGAGCCCCCGTTGTTTTTTCGCGTCGATTCGAGCGATCTTTTTACGCCGAGGCGGATCTTTTTTTCAGCGCCTGCTCCATTCTGTCGAACGCCTTCTTCAGCCCCTCCATCGGGAGGGTGCAGGCGATGCGGATGTGGCCTGCGCCGCTTTCTCCGAAGGCTGTTCCCGGAATGGTCGCCACCTTCGCGGTCTCAAGCAGCCACCAGACGAACTCCTCGTCGGTCATTCCGGTCCCCGAAATATCGGGGAAGAGGTAGAAAGCGCCCTTCGGCTCCGGGCAGCTCACGCCCGGCATCGCGTTCAGGCGGTCGGCGCTGTAGCGGACGCGCTTCTCGTACTCGGCGGTGCGTTCGCGCATCTTCGCATCCTGCGTCTTCAGAGCTTCGATCCCTCCCATCTGGGAGAGGACGTTCACGCCGAACGTCTGGACCACGGAGAGCTGTACCATCACCTTCAATAGCGCCGCCGGGGCCATTACGTAGCCGATGCGCCAGCCGGTCATGCAGTGGCTCTTCGAGAAGCCTCCGATGGTCATCGTCCGTTCTTTCATTCCCGGCAGCGACGCCATGGGAATATGCTTTCCCGAGAAGATGAACGCTTCGTAGATCTCGTCGGAGATCACGAAGAGATCGTGCTTCTTCGCCACATCGGCGATGGACTGCGCCTGTTCACGCGTAATCACGCCGCCTGTGGGGTTGCACGGAGAATTGATCACAAGAATTTTCGTCCTTGGCGTGATCGCTTTTTCGAAGTCGTCGGCGGTCGGAAAGAAACCGTTCTCTGCCCGCGAAGGCACAGGGACGACCACGCCGCCGTTGAACTCTACCTGTTGGAAATAGGCCGTGAAGCACGGCTCGGCCACCATCACCTCGTCGCCGGGGTCGAGCATCGCCTGGAAGCAGAGGTGCGGGGCCTGGATGCCGCCCACTGTCAGATGAATCTCCTCCGGTGCGACCTCAAGGTCGTGATGCCGCTTCCAGTAGGCGGATATCTCCTGTCGCAGCTCAGGGTAGCCCGTGAGGGGCGGATAGTGCGTCATCCCCTCCTTGGCGGCCTTCGCCGCCGCGTCCACGATCTCCG
>LVBO01000226.1 GCA_001604435.1 Synergistales bacterium Syner_01 | reverse complement strand
CGGAACCCGAACGCGATGGAGGTAAGCCGAGAAGTGAACAGGAACTACCCGGACAGCTACCATATCACACTACCCTACAGCGTGGAGGAGGAGAGCGTGAAGAGCGCCGTCGACGCCCTCTTCGACGAGAACTGACGGCACACACTACGAGAAAATAACGAGAGGTGAAGAGTATGCGCGTCGTACGAAGAACTCCACCGGACTACAGAACAATGCCGTGGAAAAACGGCGGAGGCATCACGCACGAAATGTTTATCTTCCCGGAGGATACAACGCTTCAAGGAGGAGATTTTCTCTGGCGGCTGAGTTCCGCGAATGTGGGCGAATCCGGTCCGTTTTCAACGTTTCCGGGGTATGATCGCGTGCTGTTTCTCCTCTCCGGAAACGGCCTGGACATCACCGTGAACGGAGAAACGGTTTCGCTCCGTTCACCCTTCGACTCGCTTCGCTTCAGGGGTGAACACGCCGCCTCCTGCCTGTTGGTGGACGGCCCGGTGACGGATTTCAACATTTTCTGCAAGAGAGAGATCCTCACGTGCGAATACCGCCAGCTCTTCTCGAAAAAGACGATGGAACGACTCTTCCTTCCCGGAGACACAACGATCCTCTTTTGTCTTCAAGGAGAGGTTTCCGCTGAGATAGACGGGAAGCACCCTCTGAAGGAAATGGAGATGCTCGTCGTAACGGAACACTCCTGGGGACAGCCGCTCACCCTTCAATACGGAGAGAAGACCAGGCTTCTTTTCATCACCTTGACAAAACGTAAAAATTCAATTCCGTTATAACAACGCTATACGCTGTGTTCCTCGAAGCAAGAAGCCCGGACCGTTACGGTCCGGGCTTCTTCATGCGGATACAGTACGATGCGGATCGTTATTTTTTCGCTTCTTCCGCAGACTTCAAAATTTCATCGACGACTGCGTCCCCCACATTTTTACGGATCAACTTTTCTGTTTCCGCAGCGGCCTTTTTCAACTCCGCCTGAAGGGCAGGATCCGGATCGACGATGGTCATCCCGCTTTGTTTCAGCGAAGCCAGCATCGCGTCGTTTTTCGCCTTCGCCAGGTCGAAAAGATACTCCGCCGCCTCATTCATGCTTTCGTCGATGATCTTTTTGTATTCCTCGGGCATCCCCTCGTAGATATCCTTGTTGATGTTGATGCTCAGGATAAACGCTATGTGATGGGTGTTGACGAGGTATTTCTGGACTTCGTAGAATTTGCTCGACCAGATGATCTCGTAGGGATTTTCCTGGGCGTCGACGGTTCCCTGCTGGAGAGCGACGTACAGCTCGGCGAAACTCAGCGGGGTCGGGTTGGCTCCCAGGGCTTTCCAGAAGGCCATGTGGTATTCGTTCTCCATGGTGCGGATCTTGAGTCCGGCGAAGTCGGAAACGGTGTTTATAGGCTTGCTGGTCGTCGTCTCGCGGTAATAAATCGGTTCGAAAAGGAGCAGCTTGAGACCGGCCCTGTCATACCATTCTTCGAGCTTTGCCCGGAACGGCCCGGAAAGCGCCTTCCTCGCCACATCCAGGTTTTCATACAGCATGGGGATATCGAAAATGGCGAGTTCAGGGATGAATCCCACCTGGGGAGCCGTCGTCTGAGAGACCATGGCGATGTCGCCCAGCTGACATCCTTCGAGTATCTCCCGGTCGCCGCCGAGCTGATTATCGAGATAGATCTGCACTTTGATCTTGCCGTCCGATTTCTTCTCGATAAGCTCCTTGATCTTTTCCGTCGCCAGCGCTCTGGGAGTTTCTCCGGTGGAAGGATACGCCCCGGCCAACTGCAGCGTATATTCCCGGGCCGCCACCGGACCTGCAAATATGAACATCACCGATACAACAAAAAACACTCCCATTAAAAGCGAAAACACCCTGACTTGTTTCATTTCATACCCCTCCTTTTTCTCATTGTGCTCTTCCGTGGTTCCAAACATCCCGAACAGCTTTCTCCGGATCGAGTTGAAAAAGTCTTTTCCTTTTCCACCTCCCTTGAGAGCTTCGAATGGACGAAAAACGCTCCCGTTTCATATTGAGGAGTTCCCCGCCTTACCCCCTCCTCACAAGAAGAGCAGGCTCATTTGCGGTATAAATGTAATCAGCATGAGCGCGAAGATGAAAGCGATGATGAAGGGGATGGCTTTTATGCCGACTTTCATCACATGATCATCGATGAGCGGCGCCGCGACGAAAAGATCCACGCCGAAGGGAGGTGTGACCATACCTATTGCAAGGTTGATCACCATGATGACGCCAAGATGAATCGGGCTTATACCCAGTACCGTGGCGGCGGCGAGCATCATGGGGGCAAGAATGGCGATGGCCGGTCCCACGTCCATGAACATGCCCAGGACCAGGAGAATAGCGTTGAGCGCGATGAGGAAAATATACTTGTTCCCGGCGAAATGGCTCAGGATAAAGTCGCTCAACACGGCGGGGGCCTGCAACAGAGCAAGAACCCGTCCGAACACGATCGCCAGGGACAGCAGGACGACGATAGGAGCGTAGGATTTTACGGTGTCCCGCAGTACTGCTCCCAGTTCCATGAACGACAAGCTTTTATAGACGAAAAGACATACCAGGAGGGCGTAGAAGACCGATACGGCGGCGGCCTCCGTGGGAGTCACTATCCCGCTGTAAATCCCGCCGAGAATAATGATCGGAGTGAGCAAGGCCCAGAAGCTCTCCCTGAACAGCCGCAGAAAACCGCCCGAACGAAGCGCCTTCACTTTTTCCGAAATGAGCTTCCTGTCCTCGCCGTGCACCTTGGCGTAGAAAAGGGCATACCCCATGAGGCTGAGTCCGATGACGAGTCCGGGAATGATTCCCGCGATAAACAGGCTCCCGATGGAAACGCCGGTGATCACTCCGTAGGTGACGAAGGGAATGCTGGGAGGAATGATGACCCCGAGGCTTCCCGCCGTGGCCACCAGCGCGGCGCTATAGACCTTGTCATACCCCAGTGAGACCAAAAAAGGGATTGCCATGCCTCCCACAGCGGCGGTCGTCGCCACGCCGGATCCGGAAATCGCGCCATAAAACAGACAGGTGATAATTGCGGTTATGGGGATTCCGGCGGGAAAATCACCGATGAAAAAGGCGAAGAAATTGAATAACTTGTCCGAAATCTTCCCTTTGGTCATAATATTTCCAGAAAGGATAAAAAGAGGAATGGCCAGCATGGGCGTGCTGTCGAGGGCGCTCACGATATTCCGGACGACATAGGCGAGCGAAGCGGGGAACGCCGGATTCGTCAATCCGGGAAAAATCGTTGCAAAACCCAGCGCCACCGCGATAGGAACTCCGAGGGCAAGACCGCCGATAAGGATGATAAACAGTGTCAAAACCATCTTTACGCCTCCTTCTTGCTGATCGTTGCCCGCATGTCCCTCCGGGTTTTCTGGACGGACCTCAGCGTTGCCAGGAAGAAGCCCGCGATGGCCGCGAAATAGATCCACCCCAAGGGGATTTTCAGGGCGGGACTGGTCTGGCCGGTCCTTATGACCCTTTGAATCGCCGGAATCGAATGGTAAAAGAGAAAGCCGAAGAAAAGGGTGACGGATACGTTGATCAAAGTGACCATGAGATGCTTCAAACCGGCGGGCAGAGATTCAACAAGAGTATCGACCTTGAGAATGCTGTTTTCCTTGATCGTGTACCCTATGCTTATAAGAGCCGACCAGACGAACGCATAGCGGGAGGCCTCTTCGGCCCATGACAAGGATGCGTTGAAGACGTATCGCATGATGACCTGGAGCATCATGACGACGGCAATGACAACGAGCAGACCGCTCAAAACATACTCTTCGAAATGATCATCCAACCATTTCAGTATCTTCATACCTTCACCTCCGGCCTGATTTCAAC